>CATPBV010000160.1 GCA_955652345.1 uncultured Solirubrobacteraceae bacterium
ACCAGGCGGTCATGGCGCACGCCGACTGGATCATCGACCTCGGCCCCGGCGCCGGCCACGACGGCGGCCGGATCGTCTTCGAGGGCACACCCGCCGACCTCGTCGCCGCCCGCTCCACCCTCACCGGCGAGCACCTCGCGGCCTACGTCGGCACCTGACCGAGGGCCTCGCGGACACCGTGAGACGAGCGAGCCGGCGGTGAAGGGAGCGTCCGGCTGGGATGGTTAGGGAAGCGAACGCGAGCGTCGTTGAGCGGGAGATCGGGTCTGAGCAGGTTCTGCTCGCTGCCTCGCATTCGGATCAGACGCTCAGGCGGTAATGGAGGTGAACGACGCCGCTTCCGAACCGGCGAACGCTCAGGAGCTCGAGGGGAGTGCGGACGTTCTCCGGCAGAGCCGGTTTGCCGCCACCGAGCATGACCGGGGTGAGGAAGAGGTGGCATTCCTCGACGAGCCCGGCGCCGATCGCCTGGCCGGCGAGCTCGGCTCCGCCGATCGTGATGTCGGCTCTTGAGGTCTGCTTGAGCTGCCGGATCGCGTCAAGGTTGAGATCGCGTTCGATTCGCGTCCTTGGTGTGGGAATGGTCGCAAGCGTCCGGGAGTACACGATCTTCTCGGCCGCCTGCCAGATCTCCGCGAAGTCCTGGATCACCTTCGGCTGATCGGCGGTGCTTGCTGTCTCCCAGAAAACCATCGTCTCGTACATCCGGCGGCCGTAGAGGTAGGTGCCGATCGGCCGCTCGAGGTCGTTGACGAACGCGTGCACTTCCTGATCGGGTGCTGCCCAGTCGAACGCTCCGTTCCTGTCCTCGACGTATCCGTCGAGCGAGGCGATCGCGGAATAGATCAGCTTGACCATCTCGCCCTCCTCTCAGCGTCTGTCGCCGAACGACATTCCGCGTTCATCGAGTGCGGCACGCAGGGCCATGATCGCTGCGGGTCCAACGCCGTGCAGTTTCTTGACCTCGGCTTCGGAGGCCTGAGCAAGCTGATCGAGGTGCGCATAGCCGGCAGCCGAAAGAGCGCGGCGAGCCGGCGCGGAGAGTTTGGGGAGGCCGGTGTCTTGATCGGTGCGCAATGAAGTCCTCCAGGTCGGTGGTCAGGTCACGGCCGCACGTAAACGCTGAGACCACGATCCAGCGCCAAATTCATCGGCCAACAGCTGGAGAGAACGTGGGCCTGGCCGCGGGCAGAAGCAGGGACCTTTCCGGGTTCGGATCGGTCCAGCGCTGTGTCGGTGCGCGGGCTAAGTGGTGTTGACCTGTGCGCCGTGCCGGGCGATCAGGACATGCAGCCGCGAGCCGCGATACGTGAAGTTGTGGCCAGCGCACCCCGCGGCGAAGTGCAGCTTCAGACTGTCGCGGTGGATTGCGTAGTAGCTCGCGAAAAGCGTGACCGTGCCGCCAGTTCCGGCTGCGCAAGCGCTGTCGTCACTGGCCGAAACCCGCACCGGCAGGACCAGACGGACACCGAGTAACCCGAGTTCGGTGACCTTCGGTGACAGCTTGGCCTTTCCCGCGATGGTGAGCACGAGGTTGCGCGACGGCCCTTTGCTCGGGCTGTCCTGGCTACACGCCTTGCCGGTCGCGCGGCGAGTCGTCCAATTCCCGCGTCCGTGGATGTAGGAGGACCTGATCCCGTCGTGCTTGCCGCTCGGAGGGCCGGGTCTCGGTGAACGCCCATTGCACGTCACCGCCCGATGGCGAACCGGCCTTGAGCGGACACAACGCGCGATCCTTGGGTTTCGCGGCGGCTCCCGCCGCGAACACCACCGTCGTCGCGAGGGCACCGCACGCGCAGAGCAGGACTCTCGCGACGGATCACACGGGTCTCGCTGCAGCCCGCGCGCCTGCTGGATTACGCCTAAGCCGGTCACGCCGGGGGCGGCCGTCGTTTCGACCAACGAGCAGCGGAGCCAGTCGACCGGTCGCGCCGATGCTTGTGCGGGTTGCCGGCCTTCTAGGCGCGATGCTGCCTAGCTTGGGCCGACCGTTGCTCCGCGTGGGTGCTTGCAACTGCCAGATCGCCAGCTAGCGATCTCGGATCCCCTGCTGTTCGATGGGGCTGGCCAGCGGGGAGCGGTAGTTTCCTCGGGAGGCCCGGGCCGGCCATCGACGCGGCGATCATGCCCACGCCGGACCGGCGATCGGAGTGGTTCGGTCCGTCCGGCGCCCGCGGGACACTCGTCTGCGTGCAACGGGTCGCCTTGGTCCGGCGCTGGCCAGTCGTCTCGGTCGCGTGCGTCGCTCTTCTCGTCGCCGGGTGCGGCGGCAGCACGATCATTCCGGGCCGCGCAGAGAAGACGATCACCCGGTTCGTATACCAGCACACCGGCTTTCGGCCGACGAATGTCCGCTGTCCCGCGAACGTTGCGGCCAAGGTCAGCGTCACTTTTAGGTGCTCCTTCACCGGACCTGACGGCCCGTACACGGTGTACATGCGGATCACCCAGGTCCACGGTCAGCGGGTCCTCTTCGACGTCAGGAGCGCTCGGACCGGCTAGCAGCACGCCGAAATAGCTGGCGATCGCCCGACCTTCGAGGCCGTGGGCGGAGGAGCGCCAGTGCCAAGCCTGGCGCGATACGTGCCAGGGTCGTGTCGCCGGACAATCGGCAACCGTGGGTGGGAAACCACCCGGGTAAAGACGCCGGTTCGCACCCGCTACAGCAGACACCAGCGCTCCGATCGCGGCTAAGGGAGGTAGATGTCGCGCAGCACCGGGAGTCCCGCAACGAGCGGACACGAGGTGCCGCGCGGCTGGAGCCCGATGTCCGCCCGAGCGCTCCGGAGCAGGCGGTCGCGACGCGCTTCCTGTTCAGCTGTGTCTTACGGAAGGCGCCAGAAGTCGCCCGCCAGCTCGAGCTCGTCGAGGATTGCTTGATTCTGCTCGCGGGTGTGGGGCTGCCAGTCGGGTGCCAGCCGGTCGCTCCACCACGCGTGCGCAAGCGCGCTCAGCTGTGCCACCGTGATCGTCGCTCCCGGATCGCGCCGGCCGAGCCACCGTTGGATGTGCTCTTCCGACCGGAAGAGGTTCATCGTGCTTCAGGTGAAGATGATGTCGTCCCACCAGTGCGCGGCGGGAACGAGGCAATGGAAGCGAAGGCTCTCGTCATCGGGTCGCTGGTCGCGCACCTCGAGCGCGATCCTCTCGCCGCAGTCCGGACAGGATGTCTCGATGCTCCCATCGACGTGTAAGGCTGCGCAAATGCCGAGCGCGTCCCATGCGCAGTTGCCGTACCACCAGCGGCCCGCGGCTTGAACGCGAAACGCGGTCGGCACCGCGGAGAATGGATTGGCCATCCGAATCTCGGTCGTGGCCGGGTTGAGCACGAGCGCGTGTGCGCGATGAAGATCACGCCAGACAGCCTCGACCTCGGCACTCGACAATCCGGCGGCATGCGCCACCTCATCGGCCGTGGGAGCGCGACCAAGCTCGACAAACATCCCGTACGTCAAGTTGCGAAGTTCGATCAGCCGCGCGTCCATCCCGCGCCGATTCTCCCATCCTGCTCCGAGCCCGGTTGCGACTGCGCGTCGCGCGCGGGGGGTGAAAACTCGGCGCCACAGGCTCTGCAGCAGCAGGATGCTCGCACGCTACCAGGGTGAACCCGCCGCATTCGTCGGCGCTTTCGGCTACCGCCTCGCCCCACATCTCGAGCGGCTACCAGCTGACCATCCGGACCGCCGTCGGGTCGAGACGGTGTGCCAGCCCGCGCTCGAAGTGAGACGGCTGACCGGCGTCGACCTGAACCGCGGAAACCGCGACTCTCCGACGATCGAATTCGTCTCTGTACCGGCATGCAGCGGGCGAGCGCTTCGGCGACGCTGGGGCGCCGAGGGGCGCAGGTCAGCGCCGCCAGATCCGCAAGTTCGCCAGCATGCGGGCCCGGCTCCCGGCGGCAGCGCCCCGGGCGGCGCTGCCGCTTCCTCTTCGTCGGCTATCGGAGCAGAAGTCTTGGTG
>CATPBV010000161.1 GCA_955652345.1 uncultured Solirubrobacteraceae bacterium
AGCCCCGCCCGCTGCGCGTGGTGCGCGGCGTGCGCTCGACCGGGCGCCGCTCGAATCGCCTCATGTCCGGCGTGCGGCAGCGCCACGACCTTCCCCGCGCCGTCGCAGGAGGAGCTCGACCGTGCCTACGCCGATTGGTACCGACCCGCGTCCGGGCGCTTCCCGGCGGGTGGCGACCGACTCCTCGCATTCTCGCGGGCGACCCTGGCGCGGCGGATCGACCGGATCGCGCCGCCCGGCCCGGTGCTGGACGTCGGCTCGGGCGACGGAGCGCTGCTGAGAGCGCTGCGGGCGCGAGGACGCGACACGGTCGGGCTGGAGCGCGAGTCGCATGCCGATGGCGTGATCGCGCGCGAGATCTGCGAGTTCGACGAGCGGCTCGGCGAATGGGCTGGAGTCGTTTTCTGGCACTCCCTCGAGCATCTTCGGGACCCAGTGTGCGCGCTCGACCGGGCGACGGAGCTGCTCTCGGCCGGCGGCGTTCTGCTCGTCGCGGTTCCCAATCGCGGCAGCTGGCAGGCGCGCTTGTTCGGCGATCGCTGGTTCCACCTCGACCTGCCGCGACATCTCGTGCACCTCCCCGCGCGGACTCTCGCCGCCGGGCTTGAGGCACGCGGCCTTGAGATCGAGCGGTGCAGCTACTGGCGCGGTGGGCAACTGCTGTTCGGCTGGCTGCACGGCATCGTCGGGACGCTGCCGGGGCGCCCGGACCTGTATAGCGCGATCCGCCGCCCTGAAGCTCAGAACACGCCGATGACGGGAAAGCGCCGCGCTCTCACGCTCGGTGCGGCCGCGATGATGACGCCCGCGGCTGCGCTCCTGACCGCCGGCGAGGTTGCCGCCCACGCAGGCGGGACCGTCTATCTGGAGGCGCGCCGCGCGCGCACCGGGATCACGGCATGAACTTGCGGGAGCGCAGCAGCCTGCTGCGGTGAAGGATCAAGCGCGCCGCGGCACCGAGCGTCTTCACCCCGTACACGAGCGACTGCCCGGCCGAGGCGGACGAAGCGTCGGCGTGATAGCGGGTGTTCGCGGGAACCTCGACGATTCGGAAGCCGAAGTGCACGGCCTGCATGATCATCTCAGAGTCGAACACGAAGTCGATCGAGTTACGTAGGAAGGGCACCGTGAGCAGCAGCTCTCGGGAGAACGCCCGGTAGCCGGTGTGCAGCTCGCTGAAGTGGGTTCCAAGGATCGCATTCTCGATCGTGGTCAGAAAGCGGTTGGCAATGTACTTGTAGGCCGGCATGCCGGAGCGCCTTCGCGCCCCGGGTGTCGCAAGGCGCGACCCGAGCACCATGTCGGCATCACCGCGCAGGATCGGCTCGACCATCCGCGGGATCAGCTCTGGCTCGTACTGCCCGTCGGGGTGCAGCATCACGACCGCGTCAGCCCCGCGCTGCAAGGCCTCCAGGTAGCAGGTCTTCTGATTGCCGCCGTAGCCGACATTGTGCGGGTGCCAGATGAGGTGAACAGGCAGCCGCCGGGCGACCTCGACCGTCTCGTCGGTTGACCTGTCGTCGACCAGGATGATCTCGTCGACGGTGTCGGTCGGGATCGCCGAGACGGTTTGCTCGAGCGTCTTGGCGGCGTTGTGCGCCGGCATCACGACAATGACCTTCGTAGACGCCGTGGGCTGCTGGTCAGCCGCCTTGCTGTCCACGATCTCGCTTGTGCTTGCCATCGCGGGAAGGGTAGTGGCTTGGCCACTCGACGGGCCGCGCCGCGACCGGTGCGTCAGCGCTTCTTGTCGGCGCGGACGGTCGCGGGATCCGTCGGGAGGGGCTCTTGATCGCCGGGCGCGGGGTTGAGCTCCCTGGATCCACCGGGCGCGAGCGCCTCAGCGGCGTCGTCGGCTCGACTATCGATTCGCGCTGCTCCAGCCGCGCCGCCCCGCACCGCCTCGAGCATCGGCCTGATCAAATCGATCGGCATCGGGAACACCACCGTCGAGTTCTGGCTTCCGCCGATCTCACGGAGGGTCTGGAGATAGCGCAGCTGGAGCGTCACCGGGTTAACGCCGATGACGTCGGCCGCCTGCGCGAGCTTGGCCGCGGCCTGGAACTCGCCCTCGGCATTGATGATCTTGGCCCGCCGCTCGCGCTCGGCCTCGGCCTGCCGGGCGATCGCGTGCTGCATCCGCTCCGGGATCTCGACGTCCTTGATCTCGACCGTCGTCACCTTGATCCCCCACGGCTCCGTCTGAGCGTCGATCACGTGCTGGAGGCTCTCGTTGAGGTCCTCGCGATCGGCCAGCAGGGAGTCGAGGTCGACGCCGCCGAGGACCGAGCGGAGCGAGGTCTGAGCGATCTGAAGCGTCGCGTTGTGGTAGTTCTCGACCTGCGTGACGGCGCTGTTGGCATCGACGACGCGGTAGTAGGCGACCGCCGTCACGCGGGCCGGGATGTTGTCGCGGGTGATGATCTCCTGGGGAGGCACCGTCAATGTGACCGTCCGCAGGCTGACCCGGACCAGGCGGTCGATCGTCGGTATCAGCAGCACCAGCCCAGGCCCGGACTGGTCCATCAGTCGCCCAAGCCGGAAGACGACGCCCCGCTCGTACTCCCTGAGCACCCGCACCGATGCGACGGCCCCAGTGATCGCCAGCACGACCAGCACGGCGATGACGATGAGGATCGCTTCCATCAGCGCACGAGCTCCCAGTCCTCGGCCGGGCGAACAGCGAGCGTCAGGCCGTCGAGCCGCTCGACCACGACCGGGTCGCCCTCGTGCAGCTCGGGCGGCTGGTCCTCCCCGCCGGGCGACAGTCGCGCGCGCCACAGTGAGCCGTCGACGAGCACGCTGCCGGTCGGTTCGCTCCAGGCTCGCACCACGCCCAGGTGGCCGATCAGCCGCTCGGGTCCGGCGCGTATCCGGCGGCGGCGCACCGCGAGGCCCTTGTTCAGCGAGAGCGTGAGAATCCCGAGACCGGCCGCCACGAACACGACTGCCGACACCACCGCAAGCGCGATCCCGCCGCCGAGGCCCGCGACCGCCAGGACCGCGCCGGCGCCGAGGGCGACCACGCCCGGCCCACCAAGCACCCCGAGCGTCGGCACGTGCGCCTCGAGCAGGATCATGATCGCCCCGACTAGCAGCAGCGCCATGCCGAGATCGGTCATGGCTTAATCGTACGCCCATGGGGGCGTCGCACGACCGGAAAGACGGTGTGTGTGCCCCCACCGGTAGGCTGGCGCCCGCGATGCGTCAGCGAGTGTCTCTGATCACGCTCGGGGTACGGGACCTCGCTCGCGCGCGCCGCTTCTACGAAGCGCTCGGTTGGACCACGGGCGCGGGGCCGGATGACGACGTCGTGTTCTTCCAGGCTGGGGACATGGTGCTCGCGCTCTGGGACCGCGGGCAGCTCGCGAAGGACAGCTGCGTGGAGGACTCCGGAGGGTGGGGCGGGGTCACTCTCGCGCTGAACCTGGGCTCCCCCGAAGAGGTCGACGCGGCGACCGAGGAGGCGCGCGGGGCGGGGGCAACGATCGGCCGAGAGCCCGCCGAGACGTTCTGGGGCGGCTACAGCGCGCTGTTCATCGACCCCGAGGGCCATCCCTGGGAGATCGCCCACAACCCCCATTGGACGCTCACTGCTGACGGGGGCGTCAAGCTCGCTTGAGCCGCCGCCGGACCTCCCGAATCTTCGGCGACGGCGAGGGCGGGCCTCGAGGATCGCGGGAGCTGGCGGCGGCGCTGGTGCGGGCCGAAGGGGGGATGCCCGCCGAGCTCGAGGGCATGGTGCTCGACGCTCTCGCCGAGCTCCTGGAGCTGGCCGAGTCGCTGCGGGAGCTGCCTCTGGAGAGCATCAACCCGATCGCGGAGTGATGGTGGATCCCGTGGAGCCGACGGCGGACGACGACCCGGCGCTGCTAACGATCGTCGCCGCGCGCGAGGAGATTCGAGCTGGACGTCTGTCCGCGACCGAGCTGACCCAGGCCGTCCTCGCGCGGGTGGAACGCCTGAATGACTCGCTCAACGCGTACCTGCGGGTCGATGCCGAACCCGCGCTCGCCCAGGCACAGGCCGCCGACCGCTCCCATGACCGGCGGCCGCTGGCCGGAATCCCGGTCTGCATAAAGGACCTGATCGACGTCGCCGGCGTGCCCACAACGGCGGGCGCCTCGGGCTGGCAGCGGCTGCCGGACAGGGACGCGGGAGCCGTCGGCCGCCTGCGCGCCGCGGGCGCGATCATCATCGGCAAAGGGCACACG
>CATPBV010000162.1 GCA_955652345.1 uncultured Solirubrobacteraceae bacterium
CTGATCACGGCCCTCGGCATCCTGCTCGTCGGACTGAGCCCACGGCTGCTGCGGGCGCTGGGGGACCGCCGCGCGAGCGCCGACCGCAATCGCTGGCGCGGGCGCGCGCTACTCGCCCTGCGCAAGTGGTTGACGGGCGGCGCAGACGGCGTCGAGCAGGCGATCGCGCTGCTGCGCTCGCACAGCTTCGGCGTGATCATGGGCTCGTTCGCGTACATGGCGTTCGACATCGCGGCGCTCGGGTTCGGCTTCGCGGCCGTCGGGCGCGTGCCCGCATTCGGGACGCTCGTGCTCGGCTACCTGATCGGCCAGCTCGGCAACCTCATACCACTGCCCGGCGGGATCGGGGGCACCGAGGGCGCGCTGATCGGGGTCTTCGCGCTCTACGGCGTCAACATACCCGAGGCCACGGCGGCGGTGCTCACCTACCGCCTCTTCCAGCTGGCGGTACCCGCACTGCTCGGCGCACCCGCCTTCCTCACTCTGCGACGCAAGCTGATGCGCAGCGATCAGCCGGCGCTCGTCTGCGCGCCGCTCGCGCTCGACGTGGTGAAGCTGCCAGCGCGAAGCTGACACGGACCACCCCGCGTTTGGACGTGGCAACGGGTCAAGTGCCCGGCGTGGGCCTGCATCCGTGCGCCCGCAGGGTACAAGTCATCCGCGGGGATTCGGCCGGGTGATCTCGGGGAGACAGTCGCGCCGCGCGACTTCCCGACGGCGACGACGCCGATCCAGACCGGCGCGCCTGTCACTCGCGTTCTCCGAGACGCTCGACTTCGAGGCTGGTTGTCTCGACAAACCGCTCGAGGCGTTCGAGCACGTCGCAGTCACGACCGGCGGCGCGCGCAGCCAACAGCGCGACCGTGTGGAGTGCGTAGAGCTGACCGAGCACGTTGCCCGGGCCCGGCGGCAGCCCGAGGAGAGCTGGGACGTCCAAGCGGAAGCCGGCAAATCGGGCGGCTTCCTCGATCGCCTCTGCCTCGGCCGCAGTCGGCTCGTCGCCGAGCGGGGCCACGAGCAGCGTTCGCTCGTCGATGACTTCGAGCGGCGCATGACGGAACTCGAGCGTGAGGTACCCCCACGAGTCCGCGCGCGCCATCTCCATCAACTTGAGGTTGGCCTCGTGAGCCAGGGCGAATCCGATCCCGCCGCCGAGCAGCACGACGCGCTGGAAGCCCTCGATGCCGCCGGCCAGCTGTTCCCAGAGCGATTCCTCTCGCCGCAGGATCCAGTCAGCGGCGTGGATCACATTGGCGCGCGCGTCGATGCCGCGAAGCCTGGCGCCTACGAGCAGCGCCAGCAGCCAGAAGGCTGACACCGATCGGGTCTGGGGAATCGCCTCCTCCTGCGCTTCGGGAATCACGATCGGCTGATGCGCGCGCTCGGCGAGCGGACTGTCTGGGTCGCAGGTCACCGCGATCGCCGTGCCGGTGGGGTGGCGTTGTCGGAAGACCTCGACCGCTTCGCGAGTCTCGCTTGTCCGACCCGAGCGAGAGAACGCGATCAGCAGTTGATCGCCGTCGCGCGAGGCACCCGCGGGCGGGCGCTGCACGTACTCGCCCGACGTGACTGGGAGCGCCGCGACGCCGCCGCGGCGAAGCAGCTCGGCGGTGGCGACGCTCCCGTAGTAGCTGGAGCCGCAACCCACGAGGAGGACATTGTCAGCCCGGCGTAGGGCCCCGGTGATCTCCTCGGCGTGCTCGGCGAGCCGATCGAGGACCGCTCGCCAGACATGCGGCTGCGAGCGGATCTCGCGTTCGGTGATGGCTCCGAGCATCAGTTCCTTCCTCGAATTCTTGTCGAGCGTGGTAGGCGGCGCCGATCCCTGTTCCTTGCCCCAGCGCAAAGGGGGCCACGTCGACTCCCGATCTCGGCATAGCGCGACGGCCTGATGCACGCTGTCGTTGAGGCCCCGGCAAGGCCCCACCCGCGGCACGTGCTCCGCTCCCGCTTCCTAGCCTCTCCAAACACGTCTTCGAGGTAGGGGTCGTGGCGATCCAGGCGCAGGTGCAAGCACCGCGTCTCGACGCCGAGGATCAGTCGCGGCCCTCATGCCCGGATCAGCATCCCTCCATCAGCGACGAGCGCAGCACCGGTGACGAAGCTCGCCTCCTCCGACGCGAGAAAGAGGATGCAATTGGCGATCTCGCGCGGCGTCCCGAGGCGGTTCATCGGCGCGACGGCGGCGTACTGTGCCAGCAGGCGGTCGCGGTCCTCGGCGCGCCCCAGGAACTCCTGGGTAAGCGGGGTGTCGATGACCCCGGGGCACACTGCGTTGGCGCGGATGCCGCGTGCGGCGACGTCGACCGCCAGCGCCCTGGTGAGCTGCAGCACAGCGCCCTTGGAGGCCGTGTAGGCGCCATCGTTCTCCCAAGCAACGAACGAGCTCATCGACGCGACCGTGACGATCGAGCCACCCTCGGGCATGTGTCGCAACGCAGCGCGACACGTGGTGAACGCGCCTTGGGCGTTGACGGCGAACACACGGTTCCACTGTTCGTCCGTGGTGTCGGCGAGATTGGGGGCGTCCGGCTGAGCGAGGCCCGCGTTGGCGACGACGATGTCGATGCGGCCGTATCGCGCCGCGGCTCCGTCTACGGCGGCGTCGACAGCGGCGGCGTCGGCGACGTCCACTGTTACGCCGAGAGGTCGCCGCCCCGTGGCCCGCTCGACCATGTCGCAGGTCTCTTCGACGTGCGACGGGGTGCGCGAGCACGCGATGACCGTCGCGTCCTCCTCGGCGAGCCGTATGCATGTGGCGCGCCCGATGCCGAGCCCGGCTCCCGTAACGAGCGCGATGCGGTTCTGAAGCCGCCCGCTCATCGATCCGTCCCTTGGTCGGCCATCTACAACGTCTCCTTTCCCATCTGGGAGTAGCAACCGGCGGTGACGAGTCTTATGGGCGCGTCGGCGTCGTCGAGGTCGCGAGCGATCCCGCCCAGGGCCGCCCAGGTCGGCAGGCCCCAAAGAGCGAGCGCCCGCGGATCGGGGCCAAGCCGGCCGATCCGATCCGCAAGCAGGTTGAGCGTGAGATCGCTGTGGCGGGCCTGACGCTGCTCGAAGGTGGCCCGCACCTCACCGCGGGTGGCGCCTTCGGCGAAGTCGAGGAACTCAAGGTAATACCGCTCCGTGACGCCGACCACGGGCTCGAGCAGCGGCTCGTAGCAGCCAGCGCGATCGATCCGGGCGGCGAGGCGAAACGGCTCCTCGAAGACGTCAGCCTCGCTGGAGCGAAAGACCCGCTCCCAGGCATCGATACGATCAAAACCCGCGTTGGGTGTCCACCACACACAGAGGTACTCGGGCTCAGGACCCAGCCGCCAGGAGCGTCCGAGGTTCGCGACCATCAGATCGTCTGGATAGTCGCCCGCCCCCCCC
>CATPBV010000163.1 GCA_955652345.1 uncultured Solirubrobacteraceae bacterium
AGCGGTCCGCGTACGAGGCGGCTGATGCGCTCGTGTTCGGCGTCTCGCCCGATCCGGTCAAGCGAATCGCGGCCTTCGACCAGAAGTACGGCCTCGGCTTCACGCTGCTCGCCGACGAGGACCACGCCGTCGCAGACGCCTACAGCGTTTGGGTCGAGAAGTCGATGTACGGCCGCAAGTACCGGGGAGTGCAGCGGGCGACCTTCATCATCGATGCGGACGGCCGAATCGCAAAGGTCTTCCCGAAGGTCTCGCCGAGCACGCACGACGAGGTGGTCCTGCGGGCGCTCGAGGACCTGCGGCCCGCGGCCTGAGCGATCGTGGCGCAGCGGAGGTAGGTAGGCGGTCTCGCTAAGAGAGGCCCTCGCGCGCCTCGCGCACGAGTGTGACTGCCTCGGGGAAGACGATCGCCATCACGCTGCGCAGCTGCTCGGCCTGCTGGTCCGTGGTCCCCTGGATGTTGACCCGGTTCATCGCCGCGACGGTCAGATCGACTGCAAGCTTGATCGCGTTGTCGGCCCATGCGAGCCGCTGGGCGCCCTGCATCTGCTCCGCGAACTCGCCCAGCCTCCGCTGAAGCTCATCCGGGTCGCCGAACAGACCGCCGAAGCCGCTGCCTTCCATGTCCTCAATCCTACCCGTCCTACGAAGGTGGCACCCGGGCGCCGCGCGGAGCGGGCGATACTCCGAAGCTGCCGCCTCCGCGAGGTCCGACCCGGGCCACTAGCATTGCGGAGCCCGATGAGCGCCACCGGTCAGCTCCAGTACGAG
Organism: uncultured Solirubrobacteraceae bacterium; assembly: GCA_955652345.1. Lineage (GTDB taxonomy): Bacteria > Actinomycetota > Thermoleophilia > Solirubrobacterales > Solirubrobacteraceae > Palsa-465. The sequence continues at coordinate 772 of CATPBV010000163.1, forward strand.
GCCCGCATGCGACCGCGCTATGCGGTCGCCGCCGGCGCGGCCGCAGTTCTGCTGATCGCCGGAGCGGTGGTCCAGCAGCTCGGCCCACGGACCAGCGTCACCGAGCTGACGGTCGAGCTGATCACCGCCCACAAGGCGTTCGCGGCCGATCTGATCGCGGCGATGCTCAATTCGATCGGCTCGGTGGCACTCGCCGCGACGCTCGCGTTCATGTTCGGCCTCGCGCGCGCTCGCAATCCCCGAGCGCAATCATTCATCAGGGCGATCATCTGGCTCGGCGGAGGACTTGTCGCGGTAACCGGGATCACGTACGCGGTCGTGATCGGCATCAAGGCAAACCAGTTCGTCACGACCGGCTCCCAGACCTACGTCGACGCCAATCGGCTGACGAGCTCGGGAATTCTGATCGTGCTCCAGCTCGTCGGCCAGCTGGCGGCGCTGATGCTCACCGCCTCCTACGTCTTGGTATCGCTGAACTCGATGCGCGTCGGCCTGCTGACCCGGTTCATGGGCTATCTCGGGGTGTTCGCCGGCGTGCTCGTCCTTCTCCAGATCACCCAGGTCCCTGTCGTGCAGGCCTACTGGCTGGCTGCCCTCTCGGTGCTCCTGTCCGGCAAGTGGCCCAGCGGGACGCCGCATTCGTGGGAGAGTGGGCGCGCGGAGCCCTGGCCCTCATCGCGGGAGCTGCGTGAGCAGCGGATGAAAGCGGGCGGAGCGGCTCCGCGCGGCCGGCCCAAGCCGACGCGCGAGCCCGTTGCGGCCACCGCGCCGGCCGGGGGAAGCAGGAGTTCGGCCAAACGGAAGCGAAAGCGGCGCAAGTAGCGTAGGCACTGGGGGACCCCCTGGGAGGGGGCCCCGCAGTCCCGGTCCCCGGCGTGGACGGGGACCGGGACGGTCTCGGCCGGGGCCGTTAAGCGCCGCGGCGCGGGGAAATGCCCTGACGGTCCCTGTCGGTCGGGCAACGCGCGAGAGCGGCCGGGTAACGATCTCGGAGGACAAGGCGGGCATCGGCATGTCGAGGTCCGCGGTATAGGGCGGCGGACGAATGTCCGACCCGCGGGCCCGGGCCATATCGGTCGATTCCCGCTGTTTGCGAGGTGCCGCTCGGGCAACTCGTGTCCGCCGTGCGGCCTCCGTTCGGCGCTACTGCGGCGCCGTTCGCCGCCGAATGCGCGCCGCTCATCGATCCGGGCTTGCGCTTGTGTCGGCGCCGTCGCACCCTTCCTGCACGGCAAGCTCAATCTCGAGGTAGGAGGCATAGATGGAAGCTGCAAACGTTGGTCCGCGCGAAGCCGACGTCGCGCCGGCGCGTGATCCCACCGGCGGCCGCACCGCGGGCTGGACGCCGGCGGATCCAGGCCCGCTGGGACTCGCGGGCTTCGCCACGACCACATTTGTCCTCAGCATGATCAACGCGAACCTCGTCGGTGGAGGCGTGGCAACCGCCTCGGGGATCGTGGTTGGGCTCGCCCTCGCCTACGGAGGAATCGCCCAGCTGGTAGCCGGCATCTGGGAGTTCCGAACCGGCAACACCTTCGGAGCTACCGCGTTCTGTTCGTTCGGAGCGTTCTGGATCTCGTTCTACGTGCTGTTGCACATCGGGGTCGCGGCCCTGCCGAAGACGGAGATCTTCAGCGCAGTCGGGCTCTACCTATGGGCGTGGGGGATCTTCACGGCCTACATGTTCATTGCCTCGCTGCGCACCACTGGCGCGGTCGCGCTCGTGTTCATCCTGCTGGCGATCACGTTCATCGTGCTCGGTATCGGGAACTCCGCCCTGTCCGGTGGCACCGCCACGACCAACGGCACGGTCAAGCTCGGCGGATACCTCGGGATCGCGACCGCCATCGCCGCGTGGTACGCGTCCTTCGCCGGGGTCACCAACGCGACGTTCGGTCGCACGGTCCTCCCAGTCTTTCCGCTGAAGCGCTGAGCGGAGTGACGGGCGCTAGCTGGAGGCGGACGCGGGTAGAAGCTAGAGTCAAAGAAAAGTCGCCGCATGCTCAAGGCGGACCGGGGCGCCGGCGTTTTCGCCGGCCCCCCGGCGCCGGGCATGAGGGGCAGAGAGCGTAAGAAGGAGATGCTGTCCTATGGCAGACACT
>CATPBV010000164.1 GCA_955652345.1 uncultured Solirubrobacteraceae bacterium
CAACACCGTGCTCGAGCTGCTTCGGGGGCTCGAGCGCGAGCATCCGGCGGTCGCAGGCTGGGTGCTCGATGAGCGGGGGCTGATCAGGCGCCACATCAACGTCTACGTCAACGGCGAGCGCGGCGGCGAGGCGACCGCCGTAGGCGCAGAGGACCGGGTCGAGGTTCTGCCCGCGATCACAGGAGGAACATGACCGAGCTGGTGCTGGGAACCAAGAAGGGCCTGTTCGTTCTGGAGGGGGACCCAGGAGACGGCTTCGCGATCACGGCGCGCGCATTCGCGGGCGAGCCGATCGACTACGCGATCCGCGACCCGCGTACGCGCCGGCTGTTCGCGGGTCTCACAAGTCCGTTCTACGGCCCGAAGCTCTTCTACGCCGACGACCCACAGGGGGAATGGACGCAGGCGGAGGGCATAAGCCTGCCCGAGGGGGGCGACGAGGCGCTCCAGCGGATCTGGGTCATCGCCCCCGGCGAGAACGGCACGCTTTATGCGGGCGGCGATCCAGGCGTACTGTTCGAGAGTGACGACGGCGGCACAAGCTGGCGACTCAACGAGTCGCTGTGGGAGCACAAACAGGCTGAGTCCTGGCAGCCCGGCGGTGGCGGACTGTGTCTTCACTCGATCGCGCCGTGGCCAGGGGAACCGGACCGCCTCGCCGTTGCGGTGTCGGCCGCCGGAGTGTGGCTGACCGAGGATCACGGGCGCTCCTGGCGACGCGGGAACAAGGGGCTCGCTGCCCGTTACCTGCCCGAGGAGGTGCCGGAGGAGGACGCTGCACTGTGCGTGCATCACATGGAGCGGGCGGCCGGCCGGCCCGAGCGACTGTTCATCCAGTTCCACGGCGGTGTCTATCGCTCCGACGACGCCGGTCAGACGTGGACTGAGATCGGCTCGGGTCTGCCGTCGGACTTCGGCTTTCCGATGGTGCTCGACCCGGCAGACCCCGACAGCGCGTTCGTGATCCCGCTCGAGGCCGACCGTGACAGGGTGACGCCCGAAGGCCGCGTCCGCGTGTACGAGACCCGCGACGCCGGCTCCAGCTGGAACACGCTCGCGGACGGGCTTCCGCAGCGCGACGCCTACCTGACGGTGCTTCGCCTCGCGTTCGCCGGTGTCGGTGAGGGCCCCTCGCTGCAGCTCTACTTCGGCGCGACGTCGGGCGAGGTGTTCGGGTCTCCGGACAGCGGCGCGACCTGGGCAAGCGTCGCCACGCGCCTCCCGCCCGTCTACTCGCTCACCGCCAGCGCCTGAGCGGCCGCCCATCCACGGAGCATCTCGACGTGCTCCGCCGTGATGCCGATCGCGGGATCGGTCGCGACCAGCAGCGTTGGCGCGCCACGAGCGCTCGCCCAGTCATGACAGCGGTGGTCGTGGGCATCGTCGATCCAAGCGACCGGCCGATCTGGCCCGGCGAATCGAACGACCTCGGCGAGCTTCCAGTGCGCGCGCACCGCCGGCTCGACCGCGCCGAAGCAGAGGTGCGGCAGCGGCCCCGGCAGGCCGAGGGCGGCGGGCAGGTACTCGTTGGCCTTCTCCTCCCAACCCGTGCACCAGGCCAGCTCGAACACCTCCGCGAGCCCGCGAAGATGCTCCCCCGCCACGGCGGACAGGTAGTGCGGAATCCCATCCACCGACTGCCACCGCCCAGCCGGCGGCCGCCTCACATCGAACCCGAACAGCGAGATCACCCCATCGACATCGACCAGCAGGAGCGGTCGGGTCATGGGACGGGCGCAGCCGCGGCGATCATCGGCTGGGCTGGGCAGTCGCGGCCGTCGTCCTGCGGATCGCGCCGAAGCATGGCTGGGCGAACGAGGCGAGCACGGGCTTGTAAGGGCCAGAAGTGGGCGTGATGGGTAGGCCGCAGCCGTCGGCCCGCGCCCCTTGCGGACACCGACGTGCCACGTCGGCGATGGGGGACACCGCGAGTCCGCCAGGGGCGCGGGAGGACGGTGCGGCCAACCCATGCGCTGGTGTTGCGCCGTTTTGAACAATTGCCCTGGCGCCGAGAGAGCGCTATTTTTGTACAAACCGGCACGACGGGGAGGAGCTTATGGCGAGCACCGAGACAGCTATCGGAACCGAGAAGGGCACCCTGCAGGAGCTTGCGCGACGGCACCTGTGGATGCATTTCACGCGCATGTCGGCGTATCAGGATCACGACGTCCCGATCATTGTGCGCGGCGATGGATGCTACGTGTACGACGAGCACGGCAAGCGATATCTCGACGGTCTGTCGGCGCTGTTCTGCGTGAATATCGGGCATGGGCGCCTCGATATCGCGCAGGCCGGCGCGGACCAGGCCAGGGATCTGGGGTTCTTCATCAACTGGTCCTACGCCCACCCGCCCGCGATCGAGCTCGCGGCGAGGGTCGCCTCGCTCGCTCCGGGGGACCTGAACCGGGTGTTCTTCACCAGCGGCGGCAGCGAGTCGGTCGAGTCGGCGCTGAAGCTCGCCAGGCAGTACCACGGGCTGACCGGCAGCCCCAACAAGTACAAGGTGATCGCGCGCGAGATCGCCTACCACGGCTCCAGTTTCGGTGCGCTCACCGCGACCGGCATCACCAGCCTGCGCGAGCCGTTCGAGCCGCTGATGCCTGGCGGATGCCACGTTCCGAACACCAACACGTATCACCTCCCCGAGGGTTTCGACGTGAGCGAGCTCGCCGAGGCGATCGCGCAGCGGATCGAGTTCGAAGGCCCCGACACGGTCGCCGCGGTGATCCTCGAGCCCGTCCAGAACGCCGGTGGCTGCTTCACCCCGCCGGACGGCTACTTCGAGCGCGTGCGCGAGATCTGCGACGACTACAACGTGCTGCTCATCTCCGACGAGGTGATCTGCGCCTTTGGCCGCCTCGGCGAGTGGTTCGGCGCCGAGCGCTACGGCTACCAGCCCGACATGATCACCACGGCGAAGGCCCTGACGAGCGCGTACGCGCCGATGGGCGCGGTGATCGCATCGGATCGCGTCGCCGAGCCGTTCCTGACCGGAACCCATAGCTTCACGCACGGATTCACGTTCGGCGGTCACCCGATGTCCTCGGCGATCGCACTGGCCAACCTCGACGCGTTCGAGCGCGAAGGCGTGCTCGAGAACGTGCGCGCCAACGAGGACGCCCTGCGTTCGACCCTCGAGTCGCTGAAGGAGCTGCCAATCGTCGGCGACGTCCGGGGTGCCGGCTACTTCTACGCGCTCGAGCTCGTGAGGGACAAGGCGACCAAGGCGTCGTTCACCGATGAGGAGTCCGAGACGCTGTTGCGCGGCTACCTCTCCGGCGAGCTTTACCGAAGGGGCTTGATCTGCCGGGCGGATGACCGCGGCGATCCGGTGATCCAGCTGTCCCCGCCGCTGATCGCCGGGCCCGAGCAGTTCGAGGAGATCGAGTCGATCCTCCGCCCGGTGCTCGCAGAGGCGGGCGAGCGCATGCATGTGAACGGGTAGGCAGACCGGACTCGGCGCACGCACGTGAACACATAGCGAGACGATGCTCACCCTGAGGGACCTGCTCAGAGACCTCGACCTGCAGCTGCTAGCCGGCGAGGGGGGGCTCGACCTGCCGGTCCGCTGGGTGCACATCTCCGAGCTGGCCGATCCCACACCGTGGCTGTCGGGCGGGGAGCTGCTCCTGACCACCGGACTCCAGCTCGACACTCCCGAGAGCCACCGCGAGTTCGTCGCGAGGCTCGCCGACCACCAGCTGGCTGGCATGGGGTTCGGGACCGGCTTCACGCACGAGTCGGTTCCGCCGGCCGCGCTGGAGATCGCCGAGGAGCGCGACTTCCCGGTGTTCGAGGTCCCGTGTGAGCTTCCGTTCATCGCGATCACCGAGGCGGCCTTCAGCCAGCTGGTGAACGAGCAGTACGCCGTGCTCAAGCGCGCGCTTGCGGCCCAGGAGCGGCTGGAGCGAATCGTGCTGTCCGAGCGAGGGCTCGAGGCGCTCGCGGGGACGCTCGCCACGCTGATCGGCGCGACGGTGATCGTGTTCGACTCTCGCGGCGAGCCGCTGATGCAGCGCGCCTTCCGCCGTGAGCTCGACGCTGACGCGCTGCGAGCGCTGCAGAGCAACGTGCGAGAGCGGGCGCGGCGGCGCGAGACTCGGGGGTTCACGCCCTCCGCGACGGAGGGAAACCAGGGCCTCGCGCTGCCGGTCGCGTTTGACGGCGCGCCCAAGAAGGGCGGCGCCACGCCGGCGCGAGCGCCGGAAGCCTGGCTGGTGGCGGTCAAGGACGCTGGGCCATTGTCGGATTTCGACAGGCTGACGCTGCACCAGGCGGTGACGATCGTCGCGCTCGAGCTGCTGCGCTCGCGCGTCGCCGGCGACACCGAGCGCCGGCTCGCTGGCGACTTGCTCGAGGCGCTCGTTCGCGGCGAGCTCAGCGGGTCCGAGCTCACTCGCAGGCTTGCTCCTTTCGGGCTCGCACAGCGCGTTGCCGCGATCGTCGTGCAAGCGCGCTCGGACGGCGCAGACATGGCGCTGCTCGAGAGCGCGCTGGGCGCAGCGATCCGGGACGAGGGCGCCACGGGCCTGATTGCGTCCACGGGAACGCTCTCGTGCGCACTTGTGGCGGGGCTGGACGATCAGGATCTGTTCGCGCTCGCGGAGGTTGTTGCGAACAATGCGATCGGCGCTGTGGACGCACCCGTACACGTCGGAGTTGGGCGCGCGGTGCCCAGCGAACAGGCTCGCCGGAGCTTTCACGAAGCTCGCTGCGCGCTCGAGTCGCTGGCGATGGCAACGGGCGTGGGCGAGGAGGAGAACGGCTCCGAGCCGGTAATCGCGGCACCGCAGGTCGCGACGTATCGCGACCTCGGGTCGTTCCAACTGCTCCTGTCGCTACAGGACGAGGAGGCGCTGCGGCTGTACTGCGACTCGCTGCTCGGGCCGATCGAGGCCAGCGAAGGCCACTACGGGGGCGAGCTGATGCGCTCGCTGGAGGCGTTCATCGAGGAGAACGGCCAGTGGGAGCGTGCGGCGAAGCGGCTCTACTGCCATCGCCATACACTGCGCTACCGCATCCGGCGAGTCGAGGAGCTGACAGGTCGCAACCTCTCGACTGCGCGCGACCGGATCGAGTTCTGGCTGGCGCTGCGCGGGCGGGAGCTGGTGGCGTGAGAGATCGAAGCGAGGTGCTAGGAGCGTGAGGGTCGGAGTACCAACGGAAGTGAAGACCGATGAGTACCGGGTGGCGCTGACGCCGTCCGGCGTCCGTGAGCTGGTCGACGCCGGCCACGAGGTGTTCGTACAGAGCGGGGCGGGGGTCGGCTCGGCGATCAGCGACGACGCGTATGTCGCTCAGGGAGCGACGCTGCTTCCCGATGCCGACGCGGTGTTCGAGGAAGCCACGCTGATCGTCAAGGTCAAGGAGCCCCAGCCGCCGGAGGTGGCGCTGCTCGAGCCTCGCCACACCCTGTTCACCTACCTCCACCTTGCCGCCGCCGCCGAGCTGACGCGTGGCTTGATGGAGTCCGGGGCCACTTGCATCGCGTACGAGACGGTCGAAGACACTCGCGGACGGCTGCCCCTGCTGGCGCCGATGTCCGAGGTCGCGGGCAAGATCGCGACGCAGGCCGGGGCGTTCATGCTCGAGAAGCCGCTTGGCGGCCGCGGGATCCTGCTCGGCGGCGTCCCAGGCGTGGCTGCGGCAAACGTGATGGTGATCGGCGGCGGGGTCGTCGGGATGAACGCAGCGTTCATCGCGATCGGGATGGAGGCGACGGTGTACGTGTTCGACCGCAACCTCGACCGGCTGCGCGAGCTCGACATCATCTTCGGCGGCCGCGCCGACACGTGCTTTGCCTCGACGCTGGATATCGAGGAGCGGCTCCCTTATATGGACCTGGTGATCGGCGCGGTGCTCGTGCACGGCGCCCGGGCGCCGCGGGTCATCACCCGCCGTCAGCTGTCGGTGATGAAGCGCCAATCGGTGCTCGTCGATGTCTCGATCGACCAGGGCGGCTGTTTCGAAACGTCCCGGCCGACCACCCACTCCAACCCGACCTACGAGGTCGACGGGATCACCCACTACTGCGTCACGAACATGCCCGGAGCGGTACCGATCACCTCGACCTACGCGCTCACCAACGCCACGATGCCGTACGTGATCCATCTTGCGAGTGTGGGGGTGGCGCGAGCCGTCGGCGAGAGCCCGGGCCTGAAGCTCGGCGTCAACGTGGCGGCCGGCCAGGTGACATACGCGCCGGTCGCCGATGCGGCGGGGGTGCCACACGTCGACGTCGACGAGGCGCTCGCGAGCGTCGGGGCCGAGGCGTAACGGGCGGCTCGTCCGGGCCGGTCGCGCCCCGCGGGCGACTACGGTTCCGAGCCCGTCCTGGCCCGCGGTGCCGCCCACGCGCGGGACTAACATCCCCGCCGCGCCCGGGTAGACAAAGTGGCAAAGTCGGCGCTCTTAAAAAGCGCTGCTCGAAAGGGCATTGCGGGTTCGAGTCCCGCCCCGGGTATTACACCTGTTTGTCGGGTATTGGACTCGTCTGAAAGGCTCCAGCGCGCTAGGTTCCCGATTGACACTGCGACGAGCCCCTTGCTAGCGTCGCGGCAGCCGCTGGCGAGCCTGCGGCCCCATAGGAGGAGATCGCTTGGGTAGGTCGCGGCGGTGCGTAGCTCAACTGTAATCGGGCGGACTGCCGCCCTTGCAGCGGTGCTCGTCGCGATCTTGGCGGTGGTGCTCGTCGTCTCAGCGGGCGGTGGCTATCAGGTCAAGGCGCTCTTCCAGAACGCAAGCCAGATCGTCACCGGGGACCAGGTCGAGGTCGCGGGCAACAGCGTCGGCACGGTGTCCAACATCGCGATCACCCCGAGCGGGCTGGCCGAGCTCACGCTCGACATCACCGACCCCAACTACAGCCCGCTGCGAGCGGGAACCGATGCGACGGTACGACTCGTCTCGCTGTCGGGGATCGCCAACCGCTACATCGACCTGCGCCTGGGGCCGGGCAACGCTCCACCGATCGCGGATGGCGGCACGATCCGGACCCAGAACACCACCAGCGCGGTCGACCTCGACCAGCTGTTCAACACTCTGAACGCCCCGACGCGTCAAGGACTCCAGGCCGTGATCCAGGGATCGGCCTCGGAGTACGCCGGCCAGGGGGCCCAGGCGGCACTCGCGTGGCAATACCTGAATCCGGCGATCGCGTCGACCAGCGTCCTGTTCTCGGAGATCAACCGCGACACCTCGCAGTTCACGCACTTCATCGTGCAGTCGAGCGGGCTCTTGACCACCGCGGCGCAGCGCAGCGCCGATCTCGGCGCGCTCGTGCAGAACCTCGCGACCACCACCCAGGCGCTCGCGTCCCAGCGGACGGCGCTCGGTCAGTCGATCCAGCGCCTCCCCGGCTTCATGCGGCTCGCCAACACCACGTTCGTGAACCTGCGCCGGGCGCTCGATGACATCACCCCGCTGGTCAACGTCTCAAAGCCGGTGGCGCCGAAGCTCCAGCGACTGCTCGCGCAGCTCGAGCCGCTCGCCCTCGACTCCGTTCCCACCGTCCAGGATCTGGCGAACATCGTCAGCAAGCCGGGACCGGGCAATGATCTGATCGACCTGACCAACCTGGGTGTGCCGCTCGCGGCGGTCACGGTCCACTCGGTGCAGGCGAACGGCCAGCTGCGGCCCGGGGCGTTCCCGCAGACGGTTATCGCGCTCAACAACTCGACTCCGGAGCTGGCCGTCGCGCGGCCGTACGCCGTCGACTTGACGGGCTGGTTCGAGGGCTACACCCACCCCGGGACGATCGACGCAAACGGCAGCTCGAGCCGGATCGCGCCGGTGATCGGCTTGTTGTCGTCGGTCGCGGGCGCCCAGGTCCCGATTCCGCCGGGGCTGGCGGGATTCCTGTTCTCGTTCCTGGGGACGGGGGTGCCTGGAGGCAAGCCGCTCATCACCACCGGTCAGGGCGACCGGTGCCCAGGCTCGATGGAGCGCGGCGCCGCCTATCAGCCTTATTCGGGCTACCCCTGCACCCTGAGCCAGGTGCCGACCGGGTCATGAAGCGGGCGCTCGCGAGTGCAGCGGTCGTGATCGCCGTCGCGGCGTTCCTGGTGATCGCCGGCGGAGCCTCGAACGGAACCGCGGCGGGGACGTACAGGATCGAGCTCGACAATGCGTTCGGCCTCGTCCCCGGAGCCACCTTCAAGGTGGCGGGGGTGCCCGCCGGGACGATCTCCTCGCTCGGGCTCGATCAGCGGACGCTGCACGCGGTCGTGACGATCCAGGTCACCCAGCCCGGTCTCGGGCAGTTCCACAGCGACGCCTTCTGCCAGTCGCGGCCGCAGTCGCTGATCGGCGAGTACTTCCTCGACTGCCAGCCGGGCCAGTCCGGCCCGGTGCTGAAGGCGGGCGCCACGATTCCGGTCACCCACACGCAGTCGACGATCCCCGCGGACCTGCTCCAGAACGTGCTGCGGATGCCCTATCGGGAGCGCCTGACCCTGATCATCAACGAGCTCGGCGCGGCCGTCGCAGGGCGATCGGGTGATCTCGCGGCGGCGCTCCGTCGCGCCGTCCCGGCCCTGACCGAGACCGACAACGTGCTGAACATCCTGGCGAACGACTCAAAGACGCTCCAGCAGCTGACCGTCAACTCGGACGCAGTGGTCGGGGCGCTCGCCAACAACAGCGTGCTGGTGCAGCGGTTCATCACCGAGGCGAACAACGCCGCGACCGAGACCGCCACGCAGCAAGGGAACCTGCGCACCACGCTCGCGGAGCTGCCCGGATTCCTCGAGCAACTCCGGCCCGCGTTGGCGAAGCTCGATTCCGCGACCACCGCCAACCAACCGGTGCTCGTCAACCTGAATGCGTCCGCGACGCAGCTGAACCGGCTGCTGGTCGATCTGCCGCCGTTCTCCCACTCGGCGCTGCCGGCGCTCCGGTCGCTGGGGCAGGCGTCCGTCACGGGCCGTCGGGCGGTGATCGCGGCCAGATCGACGGTGGCAGATCTCAACCAGTTCGCGAAGCCCGCTCCGGAGCTCGCTCAGAACCTGGCGATCGTCGGGCAGGACCTGGACAACCGCAGCCGGGCGGTCGAGGCCGACAGCCGAAGCCCTCAAGGCAAGGGCTTCACCGGGCTCGAGGCGCTATTGCAGTACGCGTTCAACCAGCCGCTTGCGATCAACACGTTCGGGCAGTTCGGCCATCTGCTCGCGGTGGACGCGTTCCTCGACCCGCGATGCGCGCCGTACGCCACGCCGGCAACGATCGCGATGAGCCTCGCGAAGTACGGCCCGAGCTACCGCCAGTGCTACTCGTGGCTGGGGCCGAACCAGCCGGGCGTCAACGTAACCGATCCGTCCAATCCGCGGGCCTGCGTGCCGGATCCTGGAGGCGCTCCCCCCGGAGAGCAGGGCCCGCCGGTCAATGCATGCAAGCTGAGCGCCAGCGCAGCCGCGGTCTCGAACCTGTCCGCCGCCACGAGCACGGGTGGAGTCCCTGCCGGCGGCGCCCGCTACGCGGCGTCGAGCAGCGCGCCGGCATCGACCGTCCCTGGCACTGGGGGCTCGTCCTCAGGCCAGACTGGGTCGGCGTTGCCGAGCGCCGGCTCTGCGGGCGCCGGCTCTGCGGGCTCGATCCCGGGCCAGGCCCGCCAGCTCCTCAACTACCTGCTCGCACCATGAGACGCTCCCAGCTGCCCGCGTTCGCGAACCCCGTCCTGATCGGTGCGGTCACGGTGCTTGCGGTCCTGGTCGCCGTGTTCCTCGCCTACAACGCCAACCAGGGGCTGCCATTCGTCCCCACCCAGACGCTGAACGTCGACGTCGCCAACGCCTCGAGTCTCGTCGTCGGCAACGACGTGCGGGAAGGCGGCTTCCGGATCGGCTTGGTGTCGGGGATGCGCCCCATCGACCTCCCGAACGGACAGGTCGGCGCCCGGCTGACGCTCGAGCTCAACCAGTCGAACGGGACGGTGCCGACTGATTCGACCGTTTCGATCAGACCGCTTTCGATCCTCGGGCTCAAGTACGTCGATCTGCACAAGGGAATCTCGAGGCACGACTACAGCGATGGAGGAACCGTGCCGGTCGCGCAGACGAGTGTGCCTGTTCAGCTCGACGAGATCTTCAGCACGTTCAATCCGCCCACGCGTACGGCCGTCCAGCAATCGCTGGTAGGCATCGGCGACACGCTGGCGGGGCGGGGTTCGGACCTGAACGACACGATCGCGCTGCTTCCGAGGCTGTTCGGTCATCTCACTCCCGTGGCGCGCGATCTTGCGAAGCCGAGCACGGGACTCAGCCGCTTCTTCGTCTCGCTGAACGCGTTCATGGGTGCGGTGGCCCCCGTGGCGAACGTGAACGCTCGCCTGTTCGGCGAGGCGGCAACGACGTTCGCGGCGATCTCGAGAGACCCGAACGCGCTCGAGTCGACGATCGCCGAGTCGCCGGCCACCCTGTCTGTCTCGACTCGTTCGCTGGCGATCCAGCAGCCGTTCCTCGTGGACCTGACCACTCTCGGACAGAACCTGACGCCCGCGACGGCGTCACTCGCGGCCGCTCTCCCGCAGCTCAACCCGGCAATCGAGGCGGGCACGAGGACGCTGGTCCGCACGCCGGTGCTGAACGCCAACCTGCAGCAGGTTTTCAACGCGCTCGAGCAGCTCGCGAAAGCACCCGGAACGAACATCGCCGTGAATGCTCTGACCTCCACGGCCACCACGCTCAATCCGATGGTTCGCTACCTCGGCCCCTACCAGACGGTGTGCAACTACTGGAACTACTGGTGGACGTTCCTGGCGGAGCACATCTCGGCTCACACCAACTATGGATTCGCGCAGAGAGCGCTGCTGAACGTCGACCAGTTTGGCGTCGCGCCGTACAACCAGCCGTACACGGTCGGCACCGCCGGCGCTGCGGCGCCGGCCGGAACAGGTGGGGGCCCCGAGTACCTGCATGCCCAGGTGTACGGCGCGGCGGTCGACAACCAGGGCAACGCCGACTGCGAGACCGGACAGCGTGGCTGGCCGAGGAAGCTCAACTTCTTCGATCCCCTCGGGCGCCTTCTCGCGACCGATCAGCACACCCCCGGCAACCAGGGCCCGACCTTCCACGGACGCGCCCACGTCCCGGCCGGTGAGACGTTCAGCCGCAACCCGTCGACCGGCCCGCAAACCGCCTACACGCCAGGCAACCCATGACGCCGAAGCCCGGTCGCCGCACTCCGATGAGGCCGTTCACGGCCGGGGTGATCGGCATCGTCCTGCTCGTCGTGTTCGCCTACCTCGGCTTCACCAAGTTCGCCAACCCGTTCGCCAGCAACTTCACGGTCCACGCGATCTTCTCGAACGCCAACCAGCTCCGACCTGGGTCGCTGGTACGGATCGCCGGGGTCAACGTTGGCAGCGTGCAGAGCGTCAGTCCGGTGACGAGCTGCAACTCGGTCGGTTCCGGACAGACCGGATGCTCGGCGGCGGACGTGGCGATGACGATCGACCAGAGTGGTCTCCCGCTGCATAAGGACGCCACGTTCGCGATCCGGCCGCGGATCTTCCTCGAGGGCAACTTCTTCGTTGACGTCCGTCCGGGATCGCCCGAGGCGCCGACCGTTTCCGACAACTGGACGTTCCCGATCCAGCAGGGCGTCGAACCGGTGCAGCTCGACCAGGTGCTGACCTCGCTCCAGGGAGACACCCGCCGCAACCTCCAGATACTCCTGCAGCAGTACGGGAAGGCGGTCAATCAGGGCGGGAGTGCGTATAACGCCTCGATCCAATACTGGCTGCCGGCGTACCAGTACTCAGCGATCGTCGCGCACGACCTGCTCGGGATCCAGCCGCACGACCTCTCGAGAGCCCTGTACGAGACCGGGACTGTCGCCGCCTCGCTGAACGCCAATCCGCAGGCTCTTCAGAGCCTGATCACCGACTTCAACACGACCGCCGGGGCATTCGCCCGGCAGAACGTCGCGCTCAGCCAGGCCGTCGCCGAGTTGCCCCGGACGCTGGCGGCCGCGATCCCGGCCTTCAACGCGCTGAACGCCGCTTTCCCGCCGTTGCGGGCGCTCGCGCGGACGCTCGTCCCCGGTGTCAAGTCGACCGGGCCGACGATCGACGCAAGCCTGCCGTTCATCACCCAGCTGCGCCTGCTCGTGCAGCCATCCGAGCTGCGCGGGCTGACCGCCGATCTGGCCGTCGCGATCCCGGCCCTCGCGCAGCTTACGCAGAAGTCGATCCCGCTGATGCGAAACGGCGTGCGCCCACTGTCGAGCTGCGTCGCGAACGTCATCTACCCGTGGTCGCAGCTGACGCTGAACGACCCGCACTTCAACGCGTCCAACGGGTTCCCGCCGCATCCGGTGTACGTCGAGGCCGTCGACTTCCTCCCGGGCCTCGCCGGGGAGTCGCGCAACCTCGATGCGAACGGCCCGTACATCAGGATCTTCGGGGCACTCGGCAGCGCCGAGACGACGTCGCTGGCATCCGGCCTGGTCGGCGGTGCGACCGAGCCGATCCTCGGCGAGCAGCCGCCGCTTCCGCCCGGCGACAAGAACCCGCCGCTCCAGCCGGGGGTGCCGTGCGAGACCCAGCCCGCCATCACGAGCCTCGCGAGCGCGACCAGCCCTGCCCCGCCTGCGCTCACACCTCTGAGCACGTTCGCTGGGCTCTCGCCCGCGGTGGCGAGCTCCTCCGGGCACCGGATCGGGAAGGTCGCTTCCACCCACCACAAGACATCGCGGAGATCGGGATGAAGCGCGCGATCAAGAACCACCTCGCAGATTTCGCCGCGATCATCGTGCTGCTCTTGCTGTCGGCCGCGGTCGCGGGCTACATCCTGAATCACGAGCGGCTTCGCTTCCCGTTCTTCCAGTCGGCTCAATTCACGATGAACGCGGCCTTCTCGACCGCCCAGGCGGTGACCCCCGGTCAAGGTCAGTCGGTCCGTGTGTCGGGTGTCCAGATTGGCTCGATCAGCGGGGTCACCCTCCGCAACGGCATCGCGGTCGTGCAGATGCAGATCGACCAGCAGTACAAGCACCTGATCCGCGCGGATGCGACTGCGGTGCTGCGGCCGCGAACCGGGCTCCAGGACATGTTCATCGAGCTCGACCCGGGCTCGCGGAGCGCGCCGGTCGCACAGCCCGGGTTCACGATTCCGATCAACAACACCCTGCCCGCCGTCAACCTCGACGAGATCCTCTCCTCGCTCGACGCCGACACCCGCGCATACCTGAATCTGCTCGTCAACGGCGCCGGCCAGGGCTTGAAAGGCAACGGCGGTAGCGAGCTCGCCCAGGTTCTCCAGCGCTTCGAGCCGACGCACCGTGACCTCGCGCGGCTGAACAGGGCGGTCGCGGCGCGGGGCTCGAACCTGAGGCGGTTCGTCAACTCATTGCGGCGCCTGAATGACGCGCTGGTCGTCAAGCAGGCGGAGCTCGCGCAGCTGGTGGTGTCGAGCTCGCAGGTGTTCAGGGCATTCGCCTCCGAGGACCAGGCCGTAAGCCGTGCCGTCGCGGATCTGCCCGGCACGCTCACTCAGACAACTGCCACGCTCATCAAGGTCCAGGCGTTCGCGCAGCAGCTCGGACCGACCGCGCTGCATCTGATCCCGGCGGCGCAGTCGCTCCCCGCCGCCAATGCGGCGATCTCCGCGCTCGCGGTCCCCAGTGCGCCGATCGTGCAGAACCAGATCCGGCCGTTTGTGATCGCCGCCCGTCCGCTCGTTCGGAACCTACGCCCGGCGGCCGTGAACCTCGCCGCCGCCACGCCCAACCTGTCGAAGACGTTTGTGGTCCTGAACCACCTCGCCAACATGCTCGGCTTCTCCCCGGGCGGGGGACAGCACGGCTACCTGTGGTGGCTCGCGTGGCTCGATCACAACGCTCGGACGCTGTTCTCGATCCAGGACGCCAACGGCGTCTTCCGGCCGCTGTTCCTGCAGGCGAGCTGCACCAGCTACGCGACGCTTCTCCAGCTCAACTCGGCCTCCGCACTGGTTCTTGCCCGGAACCCCACGCTCAAGGCTCTCTGCCACCTGCCCTGATGGAGACCGGCTCACCACCCATCACACGGATCGCGACGATGGTGCTGTTCGCGCTCTCGTGCGTCGGGCTGCTGCTGTTCCTGTGGCTGTCGTTCGGAGGCACGATCCCGTTCACCGCCCGCGGCTACGAGTTCAGGGTCTCGTTCCCGAACGCCCAGGAGCTGGCCACCCAGGCGGACGTGCGGATCGCGGGAGTGTCGGTCGGCAAGGTCGTCTCGAAGCAGCTCGACCCCCACGGCAACAGGACGATCGCGACGATCGAGATGGACAACCAGTTCGCACCGGTCCATCAGGACGCGCGCGCGATCTTGCGCGAGAAGACGATCCTGGGGGAGACCTACGTGGAGCTGACGTCCGGCTCGCCACACACTCGGGCGGTGCCGGACGGCGGCCTGCTCGGCCGTGGCCAGGTGCAGCCGGCGGTACAGCTCGACCAGATCTTCAACGCCTTCGATCCCACCACCAGGCGCGCGTTCCAGGTCTGGCAACAGGAGCTCGCCCGGGCGCTCCGGGGCAACGACCAGAACTTGAACAACGTCCTCGGGAACCTGCCGCATTTCGCCGCGGACGCGACCGACATCGTCCAAGTGCTCGATATTCAGCGCGCGGCGCTGGTGAACCTTGTGGCCAACGGCGGCACGGTATTCGGGGCGCTCAGCCACAGCCAGGCGGCGCTTCGCAACCTCATCACGAGCGCCGAGACAACATTCGCGACGACTGCGGCCAACAATCAGGCGCTGGCCGACACGTTCCACGTGTTTCCCACATTCCTGGTGGAGACCAGGAACACGATGGCGCGGCTACAGACCTTTGCCCTGAATACGGACCCACTGATCAGGGCGCTCGTGCCGGTCGCTCAGCAGCTGGGCCCGACGCTCCACGCCGTCCAGCTGCTCTCGCCTGACCTGCACAGGCTGTTCGTGAAGCTCGGGCCGCTGATCACCGCGTCGAAGACCGGGCTACCGGCGATCCGCGACGTACTGCTCGGGGCGAAGCCGCTGCTGGGCGCCCTCGGCCCGTTCCTCGAACAGCTGAACCCGATCCTCGGATGGCTGTCGCTTCACCAGCAGCTGATCTCGGACTTCATCTCCAACGGCGCGTCCGGGATCGCCGGCAAGACGACGTCGTTCGGAGGCACAGGAGTCAATTGCGTCGGCGTCCCCTGCGGCCACTACCTCCGCCAGTTCGGTCCAACCGGCACGGAGACACTGACGCTCTACCAGAGCGCGCGCGACGCGAACGCCCGCGGCAACACCTACCCGCCGCCGCTGTGGCTGGCCGATCCGCGCGCGTTCTCGGCGGGGGGCAAATACCCGGACAACTTCGCGCTCCCGTCCTGGGACTGCAAGAACACCGGTGCTCCCGGCGACGGTTCGAAGCCGGTTACAGGTACCGGTACCGCGGCCATCCAGGCGTGCTGGGTGGCTCCTCTGCTGCCGGGCGCGCCCGGGCGCTACAGGATCCCGCAGATACTCCAGGCCACTTACTCGAGCAAGTAGTCGCGGCGTTCAGGGATGACGGCTAAGCGGCGTGCACCGATGCAGCTCGCGTGCCCGCGCCCGCCAGCGTATCCAGCAGCGTCTCGGCGAGACCGTCCTCGCCGGTGATCTCGAGACCGCTCCGGTCGCGGTCCGGTGAGAAGGCGGCGACCCACGCGTCCTTCATGCCGGTCACCTTCGCATCCGCGCGCTGCGCCGGGCCCTCTTCGATCTCGACGCCGTCGTCGGCGATCGTGAACGTGAAGGAAGCAGGCCGGGCGCGCGGCTGTTGGACCACGAACTCGACGGTCCCGGGCATTCCGCCCGGCGCGAACAGGCCGGGCGCCAGCCTGAAGATCGCCCCGAGATCGACCGCCTCGCTGTCGCGGGGTGTGCTCCAGGCCCATTCATAACCCCACCGCGCCAGCTCTCCGAGGACGGGCATCAGCTCGCGGGCGCGGTCGGTCAGCTCGTAGTCAACGCGCGGCGGCACCTCGCGGTAGCGCTTACGGGTGAGCATCCCGTCGGCGACCATCCGATTCAGCCTCGAGCGCAGCTGCTCGGTGGAGATCCCGGGAAGCACCCGTTGGAGCTCGACGAATCGCCGTGGCCCGGCTGCAAGGTCTCGGACGATCAGCAACGTCCATTTGTCGCCGACCAGGTCCAGAGCGCGCGAATCCGGCGACCATTGGTCGTATGGATGGCGTTTGGGAGGTGGGACGTGCGAAATGGTTATGCCTCCCGGCTGGCACGCGACTGGACCTTCGCAAACCTACCAACTTCGAGTCTAACCGAACGCAACCTAAGCGCAAGCAATTGGTGCGTAGGTTTGCGCCAGTTTTGGGGGTCGGGTGCGTTTCTCATACTGATGGGAGTCGTTATCGAACTGAAGGAACGCGTCAGTGCTCGCTCGGGCAGTGAGGTCCCGAGGCCACAGCTACGCGTGGCGGACCGCTCGCGGCGCAGGCTCGCCCGGCGATCTGCCTCCGGATCCGGCGCGCCCGGTCGCGCCTGGCGATCTGCCTCCGGCCCCGGCAGGGGCGAGCGCCCTGCTTTCTTCTTCGACCTTGCCTGCCCCTTCTCGTACCTGGCCGCGGAACAAGTGCAGCGCACGCTCGGCCAGGTCGACTGGATTCCCGCGACTTCAGACGAGCCGTGGGGGCGTCTGGAAGCCGCATGTGCCCACGCGCAGGGTCGCGCGACGGCGCTGCGGCTTCCGCTCGTCTGGCCTGAGCGGTTCCCGGCCCCGGTCACGCGCGCGCTTCGCGCGGCCACGTACGCCGCCGAGCTCGGAGCCGGCGACCGATTCGCGCTCGCAGCCAGCCGCCTGGCGTTCTGCGGCGGCTTCGACCTCGATGACTCGGACGTGCTGGCTGAAGCCGCCGCTGCAGCCGGATTGCCGATCCACGCGTGCGTAGCGGCGGCTGATGACCTAGCTCGGGACGTAGTCCTCCGCGCCACCGGGTGGAGCCTGCTCGCTCGGGGCGTGACCCGGCTGCCGGCGTTCCGCGTCGGCCGGCATTTCCTACAGGGCGAACGTGCCGTCGAAGCCGCGGCGCTGATGCGACCGCGGATGGCGGACGAGACGTCGCTGGCGCCGGTCTGCTGAGTCTCGTCGACCAGGGCAGGTCGCCTTCTCGGTGTCGGATGGCCGCAGCGCCGTGTTAGCGTCCGCCGGATGGCGACCGAGACAGAGCCCGACACCCGCCTACACGGCGGGCGGCTGATCGCCAGGCGCCTTCGCGCGCATGGCGTCCGCAAGCTGTTCACGCTCTCCGGCGGGCATCTGTTCTCGATCTACGACGGGTGCCGCGCCGAGGGGATCGAGCTGATCGACGTTCGGCACGAGCAGTCCGCGGCGTTCGCGGCCGAGGGCTGGGCGAAGGTCACGCGCGAGGTCGGCGTATGCGCCCTGACGGCGGGCCCAGGCGTCACAAACGGGATGAGCGCGATCGCGTCCGCCGCGCAGAATCACTCTCCGCTGCTGGTGCTCGGCGGCCGCGCACCGATGTTTCGCTGGGGGCAGGGGTCGCTGCAGGAGATCGACCACGTGCCGTTCGTCCGCCCGCTCGTGAAACTTGCGGCGACCGCCGACGCGACCGGCGAGATCCCGAGCTTGATCGACGAGGCGATGCGCGCCGCAATCGCGCCGCACTCGGGACCCGCGTTCCTGGACTTTCCGCTCGACCTGGTGTTCTCGGAGGGGGAGTCGGGCGAGCCGCCTGCTCCTCTGCCCAAGCCATGGTTGGGAGCTGGCGCCGATCCGGGGGCGGTGGAGCGTGCGGCCGCGCTGCTGCGCGAGGCGGAGCGCCCGGTCGCGATGGCGGGCACGGGGCTCTACTGGGGACGTGGGGAGGGGGCGCTCGGCCGGCTGATCGAGGAGCTTCGGGTTCCGGTGTTCGTAAACGGCCTGGCTCGGGGATGCGTGCCGGCGGATCACGAGCTGTGCTTCTCGCGCACCCGGAGCCAGGGGCTCTCCGGTGCGGACGTGGCGCTTGTGATCGGCGCGCCGCTTGACTTCCGTCTGGGGTTCGGAGCGGCGTTCGGACCCGAGACGAAGATCGTCGTGATCGACGTCGCCGAGCCCTCGCGAGAGCATCCGCGTGAGGTGGCCGCCGAGCTCTACGGGGCGCTGCCGGCGACGCTCGACGCGCTTCGCGAGTCGGCCGCGCGCCCCGCGCGGTCGGATCGTGAGCCGTGGGTTGAGGCACTCGCGGGCGCAGAGGCCGAGAAGCGAGCCGCCGAGCACGCGGAGCTGTCCGATCCGCGCGCGCCCCTTCATCCGATGCGCGTCTACGGCGAGCTGTCGCAGCTCCTTGACCGCGACGCGATCGTGATCGGCGACGGCGGCGACTTCGTCTCCTACGCCGGGCGCGTGGTCGACTCGTTCACGCCTGGATGCTGGCTCGACCCCGGGCCGTTCGGGTGTCTGGGCTCCGGACCCGGGTATGCGCTCGCGGCGAAGCTCGCCCACCCCGACCGGCAGGTCGTGCTGCTGCTCGGAGACGGGGCGTTCGGCTTCTCCGGCATGGAGTTCGACACGCTGGCCCGGCACGGCGTGCCCATCGTTGCGGTGATGGGCAACAACGGCATCTGGGCGCTCGAGAAGCACCCGATGGAGTTCCTGTACGGCTACTCGGTCGCCGCCGAGCTCCGCCCCGAGACCCGCTACGACGAGATGGTCCAGGCGCTCGGCTGCCACGGCGAGCTGGTCCGAACCCCCGCCGACCTCCGCCCAGCCCTCATCCGCGCGTTCGAATCAAACCTCCCCTCCCTCGTCAACGTCTTAACGGACCCGTCTGTGGCCTACCCCAGACGATCTAATCTCGCGTAAGCGTCCGAGTACGACCGGGCCGATGTAGAGGCGTGTGATGCCTGACGCGTCCCCCTTGCAGGCCGTTCGCGTGACGACCACGGCGGCTTGGGGGATGAACGCCTGCCAGGGGGACGCGGGAGGCATACACGCCGTACAGCGAAAACCGCCCGCGTTTCAGCGGGCGGCTTCCGATCCAGGTTGGCCCAATCGGGACGGGCAGGGGTACGTGCCAGAAAGGGCCGGTTAGTTGGCTCGAACGGCGGGAGGCGCCGATGTCTGCGGCTTCGCCCGAGCCTATGTTAAGGCTAGGCAAGCTAGCCCGACGTGAATGATGGAGACTGGACGCGTCCACGGCAATCGTACATTCGTCCAAAATCCGGGCTCCCTACCATCTGCCTGGAATGCAAGAGCTGTTTGCCTTTCCGAATC
>CATPBV010000165.1 GCA_955652345.1 uncultured Solirubrobacteraceae bacterium
ACAGTGATCACGGCGGCTGCAAGCGAGGTCAGGATCAGGCGCGAGGAGTCCGTAGACCCGAAGATCAGTCAGGGAGGAATGCTGATCGAGCGGTGGTATCCGGCGCGGTTGACGACGTGCGTGATCGCGTACAGACCGATCGCCGCGATCACCTCGACCATGGGGACGAGCCACAGATTCGTCCTCAAGGCCTCGCGGCGCCATTCCGATCCAACCGGAAGGCGAAGCATCATGGAAGCGGAAGGTCGGAGATCATCTCGAAGCTGGCGCGTCGGACCGGCGCCGACCAGGCTTCCCGGCTCACCTGCCGAGATGGTACCGCCGAGCATGCTGAATCCTTCGTTAGCATCGATTCACGGGGGTCCGGGGAGTAGTCCCCGCCGCCAGCGCACAGCCTGATATGAGCCCGCCCGATCGTCCACGCCGCTTCCACGAGGCCGCCCACAAGGTCGACGCCGCCGGTCAGGACCAGGCCGTCGTCCCACCGGCGAAGCCGGGATTGCGACGGAATTTCAATGAGGCAGCGCACAAGCTCGGCTACTGGCCGGTTCGCCCCGCGCCGCGTAGTGAGCCACGCAAGTCCGCAGCCCTCGAGGCCGCCGCCGACGACTCGCGCGACGTCGTCGCGGACGCCAGCGTCCTAGTGCTGGCGCTGGGCGCGCTCGGCGTCGTGTACGGCGACATCGGCACGAGCCCGCTGTACACCGAGCAGTTCATCTTCACGCAGCCGCCTCACGCGGCCCACCCGACGGTGGCTGGCGTCTACGGCATCGCCTCGCTGATCTTCTGGGCGCTGATGATCTTGGTCTACGTCAAGTACGCCGGCTTCATCATGCGTGCCCACAACCGCGGCGACGGTGGGATCATGGCGCTCACCGCGCTGATCAAGCGCCGCAAGGTGCCGCGCGCAGCGCTGCTCGTGACGCTGGGCATCTTCGGGGCAGGGCTGTTCTTCGGCGACGGCATGATCACCCCCGCGATCTCTGTCATATCCGCGGTCGAGGGTCTGAACGTCGCCACACCCGGTCTCTCCCATCTGGTGGTGCCAATCTCGCTGGGGATCCTGGTGGCGCTGTTCGCGATTCAGCGCTCCGGCACTGGGGCTGTCGGGTGGCTGTTCGGACCGGTGATCCTGATCTGGTTCCTGACGATCGGGATCCTCGGAGGCAAAGAGGTGCTCGCTCATCCGGGAGTGCTCGAAGGGCTGTCGCCGACCTGGGGCGCGCGGTTCTTTGTCGACCACGGGTTCAGGGCGTTTTTTACCCTCGGCGGCGTCGTGCTCGCGGTCACCGGCGCGGAGGCGCTGTATGCCGATAGGGGTCACTTCGGGGCGCGACCGATCCGCTTCACGTGGTTCTCGGTCGTGTTCCCAGCCGTGATGCTCTCCTACCTCGGGCAGGGCGCGTGGATCCTCAAGCACCCTCATGCGGTCAGTGATCCGAACTTCAACCCCTTCTTCGATCTCGTGCCGAGCGGGCTGCAGCTCCCCATGGTGGTCCTGGCAACGGCCGCGACGATCATCGCCTCGCAGGCCGCGATAACCGGATCATTCTCGGTCGCACGACAGGCGTTCCAGCTCGGGTTCCTGCCCCGACTGACGATCATCCACACCTCGAAGCTCGAGGGGCGGATCTACGTCCCGGTGGTCAACTGGTTCCTGTGCATCGGCGTCGTCGCTCTGGTGCTCGGGTTCCAGCACTCAGCCAAGCTTGGTGACATCTACGGCGTGGCGGTTACAGGAACGTTCATCCTGAACACAATCCTGTTCCTCGCGGTGGCGCGCTCCCTGTGGCGGACCCCCAGGTGGAGACTCGCCGTTCTTGGCGCGCTGTTCCTGACGGTCGAGGTCTCGTTCTTCACCGCGGGCCTGTCGAAGATCGGACACGGTGCCTATCTGTCGCTGATCGTTGGGCTGGTGATCGCGACAGTGATGATCACGTGGAACCGGGGCCGCGAGATCGTCACCCGCAACCGAACCGAGCAGGAGGGGTCGCTCGAGGACTTCCTCGACGAGCTCAGCAAGGTGAAGCCGCGGATCCGCAGGGTGCCCGGCACGGCGATCTTCCTCAACCCGAACAAGGCGACCACACCGCTCGCGCTGCGCGCGGAGGTCAAGCATGGGCACGCGCTGCACGAGCGAGTGCTGGTCGCGTCGGTCGAACCTGTGAGCATCCCGCAGGTCGACCCCGGTGACCGGTTCGCCGTGGAGCGGATCGGCCCAGGCTTGTGCAAGGTGACGCACGTCACGATCCGCGTCGGATACCAGGATCACCTCGACATTCCCGAGGCGCTTGCCCTCGCCCGCAAGCGAGGTCTGCTCGAACGCAACCTCGACCTGGAGCATGCCTCGTACTTCGTCTCGCGCATGGCGATCGTCCCGACCGATGCACCCGGGATGCGCCGCTGGCGCAAGCAGCTGTTCATGACGATCGCCCGCAATGCCAATAGCCCGATCGACCACTTCGGGCTGCCGGGTGACCGCACCGTGATGATGGGCTCGCAGGTCTCACTCTGAGACCTTCACAACATCTTTATACGTAGGGCCACTTTCTCCACGAGTCCTTGACCTCGCGGGCCCGATCATGGTCCGCATGGACTTTGTGGCGATATTGCTCGGACTGGTCATGTTCGCGGTCCTGATCGCGCTGATCTACGGGATCGAGCGGATATGAGCGCCGCTGACCTGTTCGGCCTGATCGTGTCGGCGCTTGTCTGCATCTACCTCTTCTACGCGCTCATCCGGGGCGAGAGGTTCTAAAGGACATGACGTTCCTCGGCTGGTTGACGATCTTCGGTTTCGTCGTGATCCTGACGGCGGGGGCGCTGCCGCTCGGTCGCTACATGGCGGCTGTCTACACG
>CATPBV010000166.1 GCA_955652345.1 uncultured Solirubrobacteraceae bacterium
AACCTGCACCGGCAGGGCCTGCGCGCCGGCGCCGCATCCGGCGATCGCGCCGCCAGCCAGACCCAGCACGACGAGCGAATGCAGGCGGAGTGACCGTCGCATGGAACTGAGCTTGCCAAACGCGGTGGCGCGATCAGCTGGGCCCATGCTGTACCGTCCTGCGCCGATCCAGTGGGGCGTCCGCTGACGGGGGCATCGAGCCGTTGCGGGCCCGAATCTCTAGCGGGAGGTAGATGTGACTATCGCAGGACATTTTCGGTTGCCGCTGCCGTGGCGACCACGATCGCCATGTTCGCCACGGGAGCGGCAGCATCAGCCGCGCCGCCGCCCTCCGTCGCGCTCGCAGGGACCCTCTCACCGGCGGCCTCGATCAGCCCGCAGGTGGCGTCCGTCTCGGGGTCGAGCACGATCGCCTTCGAAGTCCAGCTGAAGCTGGCGAGCGGTGCGGCGGCGTTTGCCACAGCCGTCTCGACGCCCGGGAACGCGCTGTACGGCAGGTTCCTGACGCCGGCCCAGTGGGAGCAGCGGTTCTCGCCGAAGGCCGGTCAGGTCGCGGAAGTGATCGCGTTCCTGCGGCGCCATGGCCTCAAGATCGACGGAGTGTCGGCCGACCGTATGGCGATTCAGGCTTCGGGTAGCGCCGCCCAGGTCGAGCGCGCGTTCTCGACCTCGCTCTCCTATCACAGCGTGGAGGGGCGCAAATTGCGCCTCGCCGACCGCGCTCTGTCGGTACCCGCACCTGTCGCGCGCCTGATCCTCGGGGTGACCGGGGTCAGCCAGTCCGTGTCACACCCGGACAACACCACCGGCAATCCGGGCAATGCTTCAGCGCCGGGTAACTATCCGCAGCCCGCGGGATTCCGCGTCGCGCCACCGTGCGCGAGCTATTACGGGCAGAAGGTCGACACGATCCTCCCGAAATTCGATGGCTATCCGTCCCCCGCTCCGTGGGCGGTGTGCGGCTACACGCCGCCGCAGTTCCGCAGCGCGTACAACATCGCGAGCGGGCCTGATGGGACCGGCGTGACGGTCGCGGTCGTCGACGCGTACGCCTCGTCGACGTTGCTCTCCGACGCGCAGAAGTTCGCTTCGATCAACGACCCTGGTCACCCGCTTCGCGACTCGCAGTTCTCGGAGCTCGTTCCGAGCAAGTTCACCCAGGGCGATCTGTGCGGAGCCAGTGGGTGGTTCGGTGAGCAGACGCTCGACGTCGAGGCGGTCCATGGAATGGCCCCCGGAGCCCACATCCTGTATGCGGGCGCCCCCAACTGCCTCTCGAACGACCTCAACAACACCGTGCGCCAGATCGTCGATCGCCATCTGGCGAGCGTGATCACCAACTCATACGGCGACAACGGCGGTGACGTCCTCGATCCGCCCAGCATCAAGGCTGCGGTCGACGAGGTCTCGATCATGGCTGCCGGCACAGGTGTGAGCGTGCTGTTCTCGGGTGGCGACAATGCCGACGAGTTCACGACGCTCGGCAAGGTCGTGGCCGACTTCCCGTCGTCGAGCCCGTGGATCACGGCAGTCGGCGGTACCAGTTTGCAGATAGGCGCGGCGGGCCAGCGAGCCGGCGAGTTCGCTTGGTCGACGGCGCGGAGCTTCTTCTGCAACCAGACGTACGTCGCGGCCGGTGGCTGCACGGACGCCCAGCTCGGAACGTGGACGCCGATCAACCGCGGCCTCGACGGCGGCTCCGGTGGCGGGACGAGCGTCGTCTACCCGCAGCCGGCCTACCAGGCCGGCGTGGTGCCGGGCTCGCTGTCCGAGGTGAACGGGCCGACGCCGATGCGGGTCGAGCCGGACATCTCGCTGGAGGCCGACCCGGCCACCGGGATGCTCGTCGGTGAGACGCGGACATTCCCGAACGGCGTCTACTACGACCAGTACAGGATCGGTGGCACGAGCGTCGCCTCGCCGCTGTTCGCCGGGCTGGTCGCGGTCGCCGACCAGGCGGCGGGACATTCGCTCGGGTTCCTGAACCCCAAGCTGTACTCGCTCTACGGCAACTCGCAGTCGCTGTACGACATCGTCTCCGCCGGCAGGCAGGACATGTCGCGGGCGGATTTCGCGAACTCGATCTCCGATGCGATGGGCTTCCTGTACAGCACTCGCATCATCGACTACGAGGGGACCGAGCAGTTCTGCGAGGCATCAGGCAAGTGCCGCTCCCGCGACTTTGCCCTGCATGCCACGCCCGGCTACGACAACATCACCGGGCTCGGCTCACCGGGTCCGGGGCTGGTCGCAGCGCTTCGCGGACACTGATCCGCCCCGCCGCGTACTAGTCGACGGTCTGAGCGAGAGGCCCCGCCGGCAGGCGGGGCCTCTCGCTTGGCTGCTGCAGCGGCACGCCGCACGCTACGGTTCGCGGTGCGGACCGAGACCCCGCCGTTGGCAGACCAGGTGACCTCGACGCCTCCCTCTCAGGCAGGAGGGCCGGCAAGCGACCGGCCCATTACCCGAGCGGAGGCGGACGCGGACAGCGATGTCCGGGCGGGCACGTTCATCGACCGACCCAGGCTGACGCTCCGTCTCGGACGACTTGCGCTGCTTGTCGCGGTGGCGATCCTGTTGATCGCGCGAGTACCCGGTCTCGGCGCGGTCCGGGAGAAGTTCGCGCACGCCAACGCGGGCTGGATCGGAGTATCGGCACTGCTCGAGATCGGGACCGTGGTGGGCTTCGTGCTCGCGTTTCACGCGGCATTCGAGCGCCGGATCCGGCCGGCTCTGTCGGCTTCGATCGGGATGGTCGCTCAGGGCGTGAACGTGCTGGTCCCGGCTGGCGGGAGCTCGGGGCTGGCGTTGATGGGAGTGCTCATGACCAGGGCTGGGATCCCCGCCGCATTCACCGCCACCCGGATGATCGCCCTGTTCCTCGTCACGAGCGTCGCAGTCGACCTGCTCCTCGTGGTGGTCGGCGGGCTGGGGGTTGCCACCGGTTTGCTCCCCGGCTCGGTTCCCTGGGAGGCCTCGTTGTTGCCCGCTGTCCTTGCGGCGCTGGTCGCGGTTGGGATCGCGTACTTGCCACGGCGCCTGCCCATGCTGGGTGGCGCAACGCGAGGTGGGTGGCGCTCGGTGATTCCGCGGACCTTCGAGTACGTCCGCGAGGGAATCGAGTGGAGCATGCAACTCCTGCGCTCACGCGATCCGCTGCTGGCCACGGGTGCGTTCGCGTTCGTGCTGCTCGATGTCGCAGCTCTGGCGGCGGCGTTTCACGCGCTCGGGGGGAACGGGCTGCCGCTCGGGACGATGTTGCTGGCCTACACGCTCGGGCAGGCCGGATCGGTGATCCCCCTGCCGGGGACGACGGAGGGCGGGCTGGTCGGGGTGTTCGTCCTGTACGGCGCGCCGCTCGCCCTCGCGACCGCCGCCGTCCTGCTCTACAGAGCGGCGCAGTCGGTGATCCCGCTGGTGCTCGGGGGGATCGGCCTCGTCGGGCTGTGGAGCCTGCCGGTCGAGGCCTCGCCCACGGCATAGCCCGGCACGTCGCGCCCACCTCGGAACCCTGCACGATTTGTTGCAGGACCAGGGGAATCGTGACCGCGCACGACGCGGCCTGTTACGGTGCCCGTCGTCCTGTCGGGGCGATGGATGACCTCGCCGGCACTCGGCCGGCGGGATCGTCGTTTGTGAGCGCTCGGTCCTAGCCGGCGCTGTTCGTCCGTGCCTGAATTGCGTAGACATCCGTGGGCCGTTGCCCGAGCGCTCGTTGCTTGCGCGGTTGCGTCCGCCCTGCTCGGGAGCGGCTTGACGGCGCCGAGTGCGGGGGATCTCCAGAGCCAGATCTCCGCCGGGCAGACCGCCGCCGCATCGCTGCGCTCGCAGGTCGCGGCCGAGACGGCACGCATCCAAACGACGGGCGCGGGACTGCAAGCCGCGCAGGCGCGTCTCGGGGGACTCCAGTCGGAGCTGGCCGCGCGCGAGGCGCGACTGAGAAGCGTGCAACTCGCGCTGCTCGCCGCCCGCAACCATCTGGTCAATCTCGAGAACGAGCTGCATATCGCGTCGGATGCGCTTGCAGCGAATCTCGTCGCCAGATATGAACACGGCCAGCCGAACCTGATCACGGTCGTTCTCGAGGCGCGCGGCTTCCGCCAGCTGCTCGAGCAATTCAGCTTCTTGCGCCGGATCAGCGACAAGGACGCACAGATCGTCGCGGCGACTCGCGCGGCGCGGGCCGCGGTATCCCGCCAAGCGACGCTGCTCGGCTCACTCGAGCAGCGCGACCGCCGACTGACCGTGCAGGTTCTCGCCGAGCGCAACCAGGTGGCGGCTCTCCAGGCAGCGCTGCTCTCCTCCTACATCGCACAGACTCGCGTCCACGCCAACGATGCCGCGAAGCTCCAGTCGCTGAGCGACCGGCTCCGGACGCTCGAAGCACGGGCCGCCGCCCAGGCCGCACAGGCCGCCGTGACCGGACGGGTGAACGTCGGCGGGATCGCCGTCAACACAGCGGGCATGGTGCAGCCACCCGCCGGCGCGCCTGCGGCGGTTGCGCAGGTGATCGCCGCGGGCAACGCGATTGCGACGCTTCCATACATCTACGGCGGAGGTCACGCGTCGTTCCAGGCCAGCGGGTATGACTGCTCGGGCTCGGTCAGCTACGCGCTGGCAGCCGCAGGGCTTGTCAGCTCGCCGATGGTCTCCGGCGCCTTCGAGACCTGGGGAGATCCAGGGCCCGGCCGATGGATCACCGTCTACGCCAATGCCGGCCATGTGTGGATGGTGGTCGCCGGCTGGCGGTTCGACACGATCGCGCTGGCGCAGAGCGGGACGCGCTGGGCGAGCTCGGGTGGCGATGCCTCCGGGTACGTCGTACGCCATCCGCCGGGGCTGTAGTCACTGCGGTTCGATCGTGCGCCATCTGCCGGCGGTGTAGGCCTCTCCGACGTTTGATCGTGCGCCATCCGCCGGGCTGCGCCGCCGCCACCCCGGTTCACCATGCTTGATAAATGATTTTGGTCTGCCACAATCCTCTTTGTGGCAGTTGAGCAGACGGTTTCACCCAATGTCCAAGATTATGCGAAGGCGGTGTACGCGCTCGAGGCGCGACAAGCCGGCGCGGTCTCGACCAACGACCTAGCGGAGCGGCTGGGCGTCACCGCCGGCTCGGTGTCGGCGATGTTGCGGAAGCTGGCGGAGCTCGGGCTGGTCGAGCACGAGCCGTATCGCGGCGTCCGCCTGACCTATGAGGGACGCCGTGTGGCGCTCGAGGTATTGCGACATCACCGGCTGATCGAGCTGTACCTGGCCGAGGAGCTCGGGATGCCGTGGGACCGCGTGCACGCCGAAGCCGAGGTGCTCGAGCACGTGCTCTCCGAAGATCTGGAGCAGCTGATCTCGGCGCGGTTGGGCGATCCGACTGTCGACCCCCACGGCGACCCGATCCCGAGCCCTGCGTTCGAGGTCGACGAGGGGCATACACGGAGCCTGAACGACCTCGAGCCCGGAGTCACGGGAAGGTTCGTCCGGGTGTCCGACTCTGATCCGGAGATGCTCCGGTATCTCACAGAGCAAGGGGTCACTCTCGGCGCACACATCGCGCTGACAGGCCGCCATCCGTTCGGGGGACCGGTGATCGTCCGCGTCGGCGAGCAGGAGCTGCCGCTCGGTGAGCGGTTGGCACGTGCGATGCAGATCGAGCTCGAAGTGGGGGTCAATGAGTCCGCCACCGCCTCCGGCTGAGATGCAGGTCACGTCGGGCGGGGCCGTCGCCCTCCCGCTTCCGCCCCTGACTCCCGAGGACTCAGCGCGATCAGCGGATCGCTCCCGCGTCCATCGGGCCCGGCGGAGCGGTCGAAAGTGGCACCTCCTGTGGCTGCTGGTCGGTCCCGGACTCCTGGCGATGCTCGGCGAGAACGACGGGCCGAGCATGATCTCCTATGCGACCACGGGGGCGACCTATGGGCTCGGGTTCTTCGTGCCGTTCATCATCGTGACGTTCTCGATGGCGGTCGTCTGCCAGGAGATGTGCATGCGCGTCGGTGCGGTCACGCACCGCGGCTACGGTCAGCTCGTGCTACAGCGGTTCGGTCCGCTGTGGGGCTGGTTCGCCGCCGGCGACTTGCTGTTCACGAACCTGGTGACGCTGATCGCCGAGTTCGTCGCGATACGCGTCGGGCTTGCGTACTTCCATCTCGGCTCCGGTGTGGCCGCGGCCCTCGGGCTGGCGCTTGTCGCCTTCACCCTCAGTGGCGGGCGCTACTGGCGCTGGGAGCGGATCGCGCTCGGCCTCGCGTTGTTCAACGGCCTGTTCCTGGTGGCGGCGATCATGGTCGGTCCGGATTGGGGCACCGTCGGCCACGCGGTCGTCACGTTCTCGCCGTTCCCTGGCGGCAGCTTCAACACGCTGCTGCTCTTGCTCGCGTCGACGATCGGAGCGACGGTCACGCCGTGGATGGTGTTCTTCCAGCAGAGCGCGTCGGCCGACAAGGGCCTGACCCCGAGCGACCTACGGCACGGACGGATCGACACGATCGCGGGCGGCGCGCTGGCGGCTCTGTTCGGGTGCGGAGCACTGATCGCCGGGGCGGCGCTGGCGACGCACGGGGGCGCGAGCATCCAGGGGCTCGCAGGCGCAGGCTTCCCGGCCGCGTTGCAAAGAGTGTCTGGCGGCGCGGTCGGCACGGTTTTCGCGCTTGGTCTGATCGAGGCAGGCGCGGTCGCGGTGTTGACGATCTCCGCCAGCACCGGCTACGCGGCCGGCGAATGCATCGGCAAGGCGAGCAGCTTCAACAACACCCCGCGCAAGGCGGCGGTGTTCTACGGCGCAAACGTGGCAGTCGCGCTGGTCGCGGCGATGGTCATCCTGATCCCGGGGGCGCCCTTGCTGTCGATCGCGCTCAACGCCAACGTGCTCGCGACCGTGCTGCTCCCCGTCACGCTCGTGTTCGTGATTCTGCTCGCCAACGACCGCGCGCTGATGGGCGAATGGGTCAACAAGGCCTCGACTAACAAGCTCGCCATCGCGATCGTCGCGTTCGTGTGTGTCTGTGGCGCCGCCTACGGGATCGACTCGTTCCTCCGGACAGTGCACCTGGTCCACGGGTAGATGCCTGTGCCTGCGGAAACCTTTCGAGACCTCGGAGAGCTCACAACCGATCCCCAGCGGGACGCCGAGGAGCTCGTGATGTTCCTCGAGCGCGATCAGCTCGTCGCCGACAAGGCCCATCCGGTCCCGCGAGCACACCTGAGTCCGCGGACGAGGGCGGCCCTGTGGGCACTGCGCGTGTTCGTGCTGGTCGTCAGCGCGATGGTCATCTACACGTTCTTCTCCCAGCTCGCTCACTGACGCGCGCTCAGGCGCTGGCCGCGGCGGTGCGGTTCGCACTTGCATACCGCGGAGGCGGCGGAATAGGGATTTGCCCAAACCAA
>CATPBV010000167.1 GCA_955652345.1 uncultured Solirubrobacteraceae bacterium
AGAAATTTACGCGGGCCCACGGAGTCCGCAAGACTCCGCCAGCCCCCGTGCACACGCGCGATTCCGCAAAGAAAAAGCCCAACCGGTGAGGGTTGGGCTTTGAATAATGGTGGAGACGGCGGGAATCGAACCCGCGTCCGCGATCGCGTGCAGAGTGGCGTCTACGAGCGTAGCCGGCGCTCTGATCTCGCCCTCGACTCGCCTCGCCGGCCGGGTTGTCGAGGGCCAGCTCCGTTAGCTGTCCTCGGGTCGGCCGGAGCAGGTCCTCACCGAGTAAGCCTGCTAGCTGATCCCGGTCATCTCCGCCGCAGGCGAGCGGAGGCCGAGAGATCCACGGTTAGCGACTAAGCCGCTAGACCGAGGTCATACGTGTGCGTGTCCGCACTTGTTTGTTCCCGGGTGTTTTACGAGGCCTCCCGGGACCTCGACTCGCAACCACCCCCACGAGCCGACCACGTCGAAGCCTGTCGTCCCCATGGGGTATGTACTTCGAGTATAGGCGCCCGCCCTGCGATGAGATCCCGAAGGGCATCGTAAGAACCGGCAGGCGGCCGGCAATCGGCTGCCACAATCAATGACTGATGGAATCCAGTACGCAATGGGGGCTTCCCACCCCCACGCCGGCCGACGGATCGCAGTCGCCGCCTGAGCCGCGCCCGCTGGGCGCGCCGTTCGGGCCCCCGCCGCGTGAGGAGCGCTCGGGTCTGAAGCGAAAGCTCGTCGCGATCGGCGCCGCGATCGTGGCACTGCTGGCGAAGCTCAAGTCCGTCCTGATATTCCTCCCGAAGCTGAAGCTGCTCACAACCGCGGGAACGATGTTCGTCTCGTTCGCGGCGTACATGCTGATCTGGGGCTGGCAGTTCGCGGCCGGTTTCGTCGTCCTGCTGCTGGTCCACGAGATGGGGCACGTGATCCAGCTGCGCCGCGAGGGCATCAAGGCGAGCGCCCCGATGTTCATCCCATTCCTGGGCGCCGTGATCAGTGCTCGCTCGCTCGGCGACAACGCCCTGGCTGAGGCCCGCGTCGGCCTCGCCGGGCCGATCCTCGGCAGCATCGGCTCCGCCGCGTGCATCCTCATCTGGCACGCCACCGGCAACGACCTGTTCCGCGCGTTGGCGTTCATCGGCTTCTTCCTGAACTTGTTCAACCTGCTTCCGGTCGTCCCACTGGATGGCGGGCGCGCGATGGCGGCGATGGCACCCTGGATGTGGTTCGTCGGATTCGCGGCGATGATCCCGCTGCTGTTCGTGTTCGCGAACCCGATCTTCCTGCTGATCCTGCTGCTCGCCGCGATGGAGACCTGGAAGCGCTGGAAGCTCCGGAAGGCCGGCGGGGCCGAGCAGGAGGCGTATTACAAGGTCAAGCCACTCGACCGC
Organism: uncultured Solirubrobacteraceae bacterium; assembly: GCA_955652345.1. GTDB lineage: Bacteria > Actinomycetota > Thermoleophilia > Solirubrobacterales > Solirubrobacteraceae > Palsa-465. The sequence goes on from CATPBV010000167.1 coordinate 1,377, forward strand.
GCGCTGGTCGCGGTCGTCTACCTGAGCCTGATCGCGCTGCTGGTGGTGGGAATGAACGCCACCAACCTGCCCCGCAGCATCCCCTGAGTCCCAGCGCGGGCGCTTAGGGCTGGGGGGGCCGGCGCATCGGACGCGTCTGGTCGTAGTCGTCTCGGCGGGATGACGACCAGAACGTGTAGACGATTGCCAGGGCCAGGCCGACCAGTCCGACGACGAACAGCACCGTCCCGGCCGTCTGCAGGTCGATCCAGCTGACGTGAGCCGTCACAGCCCACTTGAGGATGGCCCCGATCGCGATCAGGACTATTGCGGTGCCTATGGTCATGGTTTGAGGGTACCCGGGTTGAAATCCGAGTACCCGGCACGGCCCGGGAGGGCCGCGCGACGTGCGGCCGACCTCACCGGCGGGCTTCGCGCAGCTCGCGCTGCACGTCGCGCGTCATATCACGCTTGCGGATCGTCTCGCGCTTGTCGTAGAGGTCCTTTCCGCGCGCGAGCGCGAGCTCGACCTTGGCCCGCGAGCGCTCCCCGCTGAAGTAGATCCGGGTGGGCACGAGCGTGAGCCCCCGCTCGCGAGTCTTGCCAACCAGGCGCTCGATCTCGGAGCGGTGGAGCAGGAGCTTGCGCGGGCGCTCGGGATCGTGGTTGGCCCGGGAGGCTGGACCGTAAGGCGGGATGTAGAGCCCCAGCAGCCACACCTCGCCGTCGCGCACCGTCGCGTAGGAGTCCTTCAGCTGGGCCTTGCCCTCGCGCAGGGACTTGACCTCGGTGCCGGTCAGCACCATTCCGCACTCGAAGCGCTCGAGCAGGTTGAACCGGTATCGGGCCTGCCGGTTGGAGGCGACGTCGCCCGGCGCCACCTTGCGCTTTCGTGCCTTGGCCATCGCTTCAATCCTCCCAGGCGGGCAGCAGGTCCACCCTTCCGCGCGGAGGATCGATCGTGCCGACTCGAACACGCAGGGGATCGCCCAGCCGGATCCGTCGCCTGGTTCGAGCGCCGATCAGCATCGTCGCGAGTTCACCCAGCTCCCACCAGTCGCCCTCGAGCCGGCGGACCGGTAGCAGGCCTTCGTAGGCGCCATCGGGGCCGAACGCGACGAATGCGCCGGCGCGGGCGAGACCGGCCACCTCACCGTCGAACACCGTCTCCCGTCCCTCGGCGAACAGCAGCCGCTCGAGATGAAAGCTCCGCGCGATGTCGTCAGCGTCGCGCTCGATCGTCATCGCCTCTCGCTCCTTCGCCGACGTCCATGGGCCGGCGGCCGCCACCCATGAAGCGTCAGGCGCGACCTCGCCGTGCACCGCCGAGAGCAGCGCCCGATGGCAGATCACGTCCGGGAAACGCCTGATCGGAGATGTGAAGTGGCAGTAGGAGGCGAGCTGGAGACCCGCGTGGCCGAGGTTTCGATTGTCGTAGTAGGCCTGCTTGAGGGAGCGGAGCACGAGGGCGGTCAGCCCTCGCCCCCGCCGTTGGCTCCCGCGTAGGTGCCGCTCCAGCAGCTGCGAGATCTCGCCGACCAGGTCGGCCGCCTGCTGTGAGGTCATGTGGCCGCCCGGCACCGGGGGAGTCGGGACGTCCAGGGACGCGAGCTGCTCGATCAGGCGGTCCACCGAGGAGGGATCGGGACGCTCATGCACTCGATAGAGCGCCGGCACTCGCCGCGACTCCAGCAGCCGCGCGACCTGCTCGTTCGCGGCGATCATCAGATGCTCGATCAGGCGGTGGGACTCCGTCTGGGACACCGGCTCGATCGAGATGACGTTGCCCTTGGCGTCGAACGTGAATTCCGGCTCTTCGGACTGCACCGCGAGCGCGCCCTTGCCCGCTCGGAGCTCGGCGAGCGTCCCGGCGGCCGCGCGCGCCGCCGCCAGCCCCTCCCCCCAAGGTGCCTGCGCCTTCTGCGAGCCATCGAAGATCCGATCGACTTGTCCGTACTCGAGGCGCGCCGCCGAACGGATGACCGAACGGTAGAACGCGCTCTTCCTCACCCCCGCCGGCCCGATCGACAGCTCCACGGTCACCGTCAGGCGATCCTCGCCGGGCACCAGCGAGCACGCGTGATCCGACAGCGAGCGCGGGAGCATCGGCTCGACCGCCCCCGGGACATATACGCTCGTCCCGCGGCGGTACGCCTCGCGATCCACGAGCGAGCGCGGGCCCACGAACGCGCACACGTCGGCGATGTGCACCCAGACTCGCCATGAGCCGTCATCGATCGCCTCCGCGGAGATCGCGTCATCGAAGTCGCGCGCACTCGCCGGGTCGATCGTGAACGTCGCCAGCGCGCGTAGGTCACGGCGTCCACCAATGGCGAAGTCGCCCCGCCCGAGCTCCGACGCCGCCCGCGCCTCATGCTCGACGGCGGGATCGAACGAGCGCCTGAGTCCTCGATCCACCATGAACGCCTCGATCACGTCGCGAGCGATGTCCGGCCTGCCCAGCCGCCGCGCCACGGTCGCCCGGCCCCTCCCGCGCCCGTTACGTCCGGGGCCCGCCCGGACGACCACGAGGTCACCGACGCTCGCGCGCCGATCGCGGCTGACCACGAGCCTCGGACCCCGTTCGAAGAACGGCTCGGCGACCAGGAACTTCCCTCGCCGTTCGAGCACGGCGACCCTGGGTGAGGTCATCGGGCTTTCAGCAGTCGGGCTCACCGGCGCACCCCCTCAGGGCGCGTCATCGAACCTCGGCGGCCACGATCCGCTCAGCGATCGCGGGTGCCGCGTCGTGCGCGCTCGCCGGGTTCCCGACCGCGTATACGTTCGGACGGATTCCCGCTCCCTCGCGGACTCCACCACCGCCGAGATTGGTGCCGTTCGGCGTGAAGTACTCGCCGACCGTGATGTCGAGCGCGCCGCCGTTCGGGAGCGCCTCGATCTCCTGAAAGACGCCCTTGCCGTAGGTGCGGGTGCCGACGACCTTTGCCCGTCCGCGGTCCTGGAGCGCTCCGGTGACGATCTCGGCGGCGGATGCCGTTCCCCGGTCGACGAGCACGACCATCGGGATCCGCGGCGCAATCGCGTCCCCCTTCGCCATGTACACCTGGCGCGGCTGATTCCGACCGTCGGTGGAGACGATCGTGCCGTCGGGGAGGAAGATGCTCGCCACGTTCACGGCCTCCGTGAGCAGGCCGCCGCCGTTCTCGCGCAGGTCGAGCACCAATGCCTGGGCCCCCCCATTCAGCACTTGGCGGACTCTCTGGCGGAGCTCGTCGCCCGACCCGTCAGTGAAGCTCGTGAACGTGAGGTAGCCGATCTTCAGGTGGTGGAAGACGACGATCTTGCCGGTAGCGACCGGCACGACGATGTTCGCCCGGGTGATCGGGACGACCAGCCGACGGCCCGCGCGCAGCACCGCGAGCGTCACCCGGGTTCCCGCTGGTCCCTTGATCAGCGACGACCCGAAGCCGCGGGAGCGACTTGCCAGGGGTGTGGAGCCCACCGCGACGATCACGTCCCCAGGCTGAATGCCGGCGCGCGCCGCCGGCGAGCCCGGGAAAACGTCGACCACCCGCAGCCCCCGAGGGTCGAGATCCACGTCGATTCCCACCCCGCTCAGGTGGGGATTCGACTGACTCATGAAGCTCCTGTAATCCGAGGGAGAGAAGTAATGCGAGTAAGGGTCGTGCAGGCTCGCGACCATCGCGCCGAGCCCGTCGTTGACGAGCTGCCGCCGGTCGACACGCCTGTAGTAGTCGCGCGAGATCAGGTCCAGCACCTGACCCACCAGCCTCGTGTTGCCCTCGCTGACGAACGCGCCGCGGATTGATGAGGGGATCCAGCCGGGGTGCCCGCCAAGCCAAATCCCGGCGACGAGCGCGACGAGCAGCGCCAGCAACGCTGCCGCGATCCTCCGCGCCCGGGATGGTCGGGCGCTTGTCCTGGCATACCGAGAGACCATCTGCACCCAGGGTAGCCATGCGGGCCTGGCCGGTCCGAGGCCCCAGCGGGCCGCCGACGAGAGCCGCCTGCTACACGCGCAGGAAGCGACGCAGCGACAGCCCGGAGCCGATCGCCGATACCATCACGCCCGCACCGAGCAGCAGTGCCAGGAGCGCCCAGAACGGGATCGTCTGCGGCGCCGCGATCAGCGTCCAGCTGCTGGCAAGGGGGTCGAGCAGCGCGACCTTGGTGATCCCCAGGATCACGATCGCCAGCACGGCTCCGGCCGCCCCGACGACCGTTCCTTCGATCACGAACGGCCAGCGGATGAACCAATCGGTGGCACCGACGAGCTTCATCACCTCGACCTCGCGGCGGCGCGCATACAGCGACAGCCGGATCGTGTTGGCGATCAGCAGGACCGACGCGAGCACCAGCAGCACCGTCAGCACGGCCGCGGTGATCGTGACGAGGTTCGTGACCTCGAGGATCTTCTTGGTGTCGTTCTTCTTATTCGAGACCGTCTGGATCATCGAGTCGATCGGCTTACCACCCGAGCTCGGCGGCGTCAGCTCGTTGCGCACCAGCAGCACGTTCCCCGGGTTGTCGGGATATACGTGCAGGGTGTCCGGAAGCGGGTTTGACCCGAGCAGCGTAAACGCGCCCGGATCCAGCTTGGACTGCTGCGCATATGCCTGCGCTTTCGAGACGAACTGCACCGACTTCACGTGCGGGAGCGCCCGGACCTCCCTCTCAACCCGGGCGGCGTCCGCGGGCGTCGCGCCCGTGTTCATGAACACGTCGACGAGCACCCTGCTGCGCACGCTGTTGGCCGCGCCGTTGGTCGCCTGAACGATCGGGATGAACACCCCTAGCACGAGCATCGTCACAAGCACGGTGGCCAGCGCGGCGAAGCTCGGGGCGGCGTTGCGGCGCATCGCCCGGAACGATTCGCGCAGGAAGAAGCCGAAGCTCATGGCTCGAGGCCCGGCGGGCGGGTCGAGGGAGCGCGCAAGCGATTGGCGAACTCGCGGGTCGTCTCATCGCGCGCGTACAGCCCGGTGGCCTCGTCGCGGACGATCCTTCCTCGGGAGAGCTCGAGGACGCGGCGGCGCATCTTGTCGACCATCGCCTGGGCGTGGGTGGCGACCAGCACCGTGGTGCCCGTGCGGTTGATCCGGTACAGCAGCCGCATGATGTCGATGCTGGTCTCGGGATCGAGGTTCCCCGTCGGCTCGTCAGCAAGCAGCAGCGGCGGATGGTTGACGAACGCCCGCGCGATCGAGACCCGCTGCTGCTCGCCGCCGGAGAGCTGATCCGGGTAGTTGTGGAGCTTCAGCGAAAGCCCCGTCAGACGCAGGATGTCCGGCACCTTCTCGCGGATCTCCTTGCGCGTTCCGCCAGTCACCTGAAGCGCGTACGCGACGTTGTCGTAGACCGTGCGGTTGGGCAGCAGCTTGAAGTCCTGGAACACCACGCCGATGTTGCGCCGGTAGTACGGGACTCGCTTGCGCTCGACGTCCCGCAGCTCCCGCCCCGCGACGCAGATCGTTCCTTCGGTCGGCTCGAGCTCCTTGATCAGCAGGCGGATCACGGTCGACTTGCCCGAGCCGGTCGCGCCGACGAGGAACACGAAGTCCTCTCGGTCGACCGCGAACGTCGCCTGATCGAGAGCGACGTCGCCGCTCGGATACCTCATCGAGACGCCACCGAACTCGATGATCGGGGCGCCAGGAGCCGGTGCGGCCGACCGCTTGTGGTGAGCCGCCGGGGCCGAAGCGACCTCGCGGCGAGTGCGATTCTTGGATTGTGTTCTAGCCATAGAGTGCGGGCCAGCCTATCGACCTCGGTGTCCGCGTGTTCCGCCGGCTTGAGCGCTGCAAGCGGATTTGCAGGATCTTTTCTCCAGGGAGGATGTTTGCGCTCGCCGCCGACGGAACGAGGCGCCTCCCGCGGGCAAGGGTACCGCTACCGTTGTGACGGTGGCCCCGATTACGCTGGTGACCCTCCCGAACGGCCTGCCGCTCTACCGGATCCCGATCCCCGGGACCCGGGCCACCACGATCCTCGTCGCCTTCGATGCTGGCGCCCGGACCGAACGGCCGGAGGAGAACGGCATGGCTCATTTCCTCGAGCATCTCGTCTTCAAGGGCGGCGAGGACTATCCGACCTACCGGGACGTCAACGACGCCGCCGAGCGGATCGGAGCGGTTCTGAACGCCTACACAAGCCACGACCTCGTGGCGTTCCACATCACCGCCCGTGCGTCCCGCGCGCTCGAGGCCGCCGATCTCTTGACCGACTTCGTCGGCCGTCCCCGGATCGACGCCGACGAGCTCGACCGCGAGCGTGGGGTGGTGGTACAGGAGATCGCGCGCGCCAACGACCAGCCCGCGGTGATGGCCGAGCATCTGATCGACGAGGCGGCCTTCGGCGACCACCCGCTGGGCCGCTCGGTGCTCGGTCCCGCCGAGCACATCCGCGAGACGTTCACCCGCGACGGGATCCTGGCGTTCCGCTCGCGCCAGTGGTCCCCGGCGCGCGCGTCCGCGTTCGTGGTCGGCAACCTGAGGGGCGTCGGTGGCGCAAACGGCTCATCTCAGGCCGCCGCCAAGCGCCGCCACGCCCTCGAGGAGCTGTTCGGGCGCTTCCCTGAGCATCCGGTTCCGGCGCCCTATCCGCCCGCTCCTCTGCTGGAACCGAGGGTGCTGGTGCACGAGCGCGACTCAAACCAGTCCCATCTTCGGATGTCGTACCGTCCCGCGATCGACGTGTCCGATCCCGCGCAGCGGGCCGCGCTCGCGATCTACTCGACGCTGCTCGGGGGCTCTATGGCCTCGCGTCTATTCGACGAGATTCGCGAGCAGCGCGGGCTGGCCTACTCGGTGCACTCGATCGCCCACGCGTACTCAGACGTTCCCGTGCTCCAGCTCTCGGCCGGGCTCGAATCGTCCAAGTGCGTGGAGGCGCTGCACCGTATGAGGGAGATCGTGGCGGAGCTGCGCACCGAGGGCCCGACGGAGGCCGAGGTGGAGCGCGCCCGGGCCTACGCGGCTGGCGCGCGCGCGATCGCGTTCGAGAACACCGGCACGGTGGCAAGACACGCTGCGCAGCAGACGATCGTCCACGGCGAGGACGTAGACCCGGACCGGGCAATCGCGCTCCTCGATGAAGTCCCCTTCTCCGCCGTGAGGGACGTCGCCGAGACGGTGGAGGACCGCCTCTCGATCGCGTGCGTCGGCCCCCACACGGTGGAGGAGCTCACTTAAGGCCTACGCCGACCGCGAAACTACAAGCGCATGCCGTTGTCAGGCGCCGCGCCAGACGCGAGAATCCGGCCGTGGAGGCGGGTACCGCCCTGAACCGACGTGAGCTGAAGCGTTACCTCGACCGGGTCTCCGATCGATGGCCGATCGACGTGGCGCTGCTGGGCGGGGCGCGCGTCGCCGATGAGCACGGTGCGCCCGCGCAGCGCGAGCGGGGCCCGGAATACGTAGTGATCCTCGTCTCGCCCGCGTATGACGGGATGCCGTGGCTCGAGCGCGTATATCAGGCAGGCACGCTGTGGGACGCTCTGGAGATGGGCGGAGGAGCCGATGTCCATTGCTACACCCCCGCGGAGTTCGAGCGCAAGCGCAAGTCACTGCCGGCGGTGCGCGATGCGGTGGACGGCGGCGTCGACCTGATCGCCGTCTGAAACGCTACGGCGTGATCGCGACCATCCGCTCGATCGGCACGCGCGCGCGGTCCGCAATCTCGGTGGGAACCTTCACCTCGTGCACCGCGTCGCGGAGGCTGTTGCGGAGCTTGGGCAGCGTGATCATCTTCATGAAGCGGCAGTGGGCCGCCTCGTTTGCCGCGATGAACTGTGCGTCCGGGGACGCCTTGCGCAGCCCGTAGAGCATGCCGGTCTCGGTCGCCACGACCGCGCTGCCGCCGGAGTGCTCGCTCGCGTAGGCGAGCATCCCGCCGGTCGAGAGCATGTGGACGCCGCTTGGATCGAGATCGCCCGCGGCGACGTACTCCATGACGCTCGTCGAGCATCCGCACTCGGGGTGGATCAGGAACTCCGCGTTCGGATGCGCGCCGCGGACGGCGGCGATGTCCGCCGGCTTGATCCCGGCGTGCACGTGGCACTCGCCGTCCCACACATGCATCCGCCGCCCGGTGATCTTCTCGACGTAGGCGCCGAGGAACATGTCGGGTCCGAACAGGATCTCTGTGTCGGCGCCGTGCTCCGCGTAGATGTGCTCGACTACCTGGACGGCATTGGCGGAGGTGCAGCAGTAGTCCGTCTCCGCCTTGACCTCCGCGGTGGTGTTGACGTACATGACCACCACCGCGCCCGGATGATGCGCCTTCCAGTCACGCAGCTGCTGAGCCGTGATCGAGTCCGCGAGCGAGCATCCCGCGTCCGGATCGGGTATCAGCACCCGCTTGTCGGGGCACAGGATCGACGCGGTCTCCGCCATGAAGTGCACTCCGCAGAAAACGATCGTGCCACTCTGCGCGCTCGCCGCCTGCCTCGTGAGGCCGAGTGAGTCGCCCACGTAGTCGGCGACGTCCTGGATCTCGGGAAGCTGGTAGTTGTGGGCGAGGATCACCGCGTCTCGCTCGCGCGCCAGCGAACGGACCTCGTCCTGGAGCTCCGGAATGTTCTCGAGCAGTAGCGGTGCGCCGGCGCCACCGGCCATTGGCAGGTTCATGGGATGGGTTCGAGGATCAACGACAGATCGAGCGCGGGCGCGCTGTGCGTGAGGGCGCCTACCGATATGAATTGTATTCCGGTGCGCGCGATCTCCGTGAGGGTCTCGAGCGTCGCTCCGCCGCTCGCTTCGAGCTGTGCGCGCCCGGCGACATGGCGCGCGGCGCCGCGCAGCTGATCGATCGTCATGTTGTCGAGCAGGAGCCGCCGGGCGCCCGCGTCGAGCGCCTC
>CATPBV010000168.1 GCA_955652345.1 uncultured Solirubrobacteraceae bacterium
ACCGAGGACGAGGTGCGCATCGCCCTCGCCGGCAACCTATGCCGCTGCACCGGATACGACGGGATCATCAAGGCGGTGCTTGACACGGCCGCGAAGGTAGGTTCGCAAGCCCAGCGCTGACAGCCCGGTCGCGTCAGGCGGGAACAGGCCCGGCGCGGACCAGCAGCTCGGCAAGTCTCTCGAGCTCTGCGCGGTAGTCCTGGGTCATCTCCGTGGCGATCCGCTTGAGGTCGTCCAGCTTGCTCACGTCGTCCAATGCCCACGGTTCGGGCAGGGAAGGTTGATAGCGCCAGAACTGCGGGCCGGCGCCGATCGCCGACGGCGACAGGTTCGGGTCCCACCACGCCACCGGCTGCCCTGCTGAACCCGCACCTGGCAGAGAGGTGGCCGACCATCCGTTCAGGATCATGTGCGCCGCCTCGGTCGTGAAGTCCCCCTGGCCGCCGAGGAGTGCCTCGAGCAGCGCCTCTCCGCCCTTGCGGGGCCGAAGCCAGCCGATGGTCCCTCCCCACCCGTAGTTCAGTGGCTGCTCCCAGGCTCCGGTGCCGAGCGAGATCATCAGGATGTCGCTCGGGTCGAGCGGTCCAGGGTCCGAGGTCCGCCGGAGAGCCATGCTGATCGCCGCGAGCGCGGGATTGCCCGCATACACGCCACCGTCCACCAGGCGGGACAGCCCGAGCTTCTCGGGGTCGAAGTACGTCGGCGCGGCCGCCGTCGCCAGCCCGGCGTCGATCATCGTTTCCGGCGGGCTCTTCGGATTCGTGCCCGCGTGTGGCGCTCCCCAGCGCGTGAACAAGCGCGGGCCGGGAAGCGAGGTGTCATACGAGGTGATCAGAACGTCGGTCCGGGCATCCTTGAGTGCCCCGTCGCCGAGGACCGTCGGGTCCTCGAGAGCCCTGCGCAGCTGATTCAGCGGGAAGCGCGGAGACACCACGTTGAAGTGGTCGAGCACGTTCCGCCACAGGGGACGGTGAAAGATCCGCGGCCCGTGTGACTCGTACATGTGGGCGGCGTCGGCGGCGGAGAGCTTGGGTCGTCCGCCAGGAGCCGTAGTCGTCAGCCCCGCGGCGAGCAGACCGCCCGTGGAGGTCCCTGCGATCAGGTGAAAGCAGTCCGCGATCCGTGCCTCGGTCACATTCTCCCAAAGCGCGGCGGTCGGCTTGTCCGCGGGATTGTCTCGGACGCTCGCGAGGATGCTGTTGAGAAGGCCCTCCAGAGTTTGCAGCAGCACTGCGGGGATCACGCCTCGGATGCCGCCGCCATCGATCGAGACGATCCGAAACCGCCCGGAGCGGGGCGACCGGTCGCTCGGCGGCCGCTCACGTCCATCCTGGCTCACGCCGGGTAGCGTAACGCCGGTGACCATCGAGGTTCGTGTCGGGCGCCGCAGCGTCCGGATCACTCACGCAGACAGAGTGGTGTTCCCGAGTGTCGGGCTGACCAAGCTCGACCTCGCACGCCATTACGAGCGCGTTGCACCCCTGATGCTGCCCTATGTGCGCGATCGGCCACTCGCGCTGCAGGTGTATCCAGCCGGTATCGAAGGCGACGGGTTCTTCATGAAAGCGGTGCCCGGGTACTTCCCGGACTGGATCGATCGGGTGACGGTGCCGAAGCGAGGCGGCACCGTCACCCACGTCCTCGCCCAGAGCGCTCCGACCCTGGTGTACCTCGCCGGGCAGAACGTGGTCACAGTCCACACGTGGCTGTCGCGCGCCGACTCGCCACTGAAGCCGGACCGCCTCATCCTCGACTTCGACCCGTCGGGCGGCGCGTTCGCGGAGGTCCGCGCGGCGGCACGCGCCGCTGGCGAGCGCCTCCGGGACCTGGGCCTCTACCCCTATGCGATGGCGAGCGGGTCTCGCGGCGTCCACGTCGTCTGCCCGCTTCGTCGCGGACCGAGCTTCCCGGATGTCCACCAGTTCACGCGGGCGCTCGCCGAGCAGATGGTGGCCGATGACCCGCGCCATCTGACGCTCGAATGGCGCAAGGCCGACCGCGGCAAGCGGATCTATGTCGACGTCAACAGGATCGCGTACGCCCAGCACGCGGTGGCGCCGTACGCGGTGCGAGCCCGCCCGAAGGCTCCGGTTGCGGTCCCGCTTCACTGGGAGGAGCTGTCGGACCGTGCCCTGCGACCCGACCGCTGGAACATCAAGAACGTCGGCGTGCGCCTAACGGATGGCGACCCGTGGACTGGCATGAGAAGCCACGCGCGAGCGCTGCCTAAGCAGCAATGAGTTCCCGAGCCGCGGCGTCGCGGCGCTCGAACCACGCCTCACCCTCGATCGACAACGGGGGCAGGATCCGTTCCAGCCAGCGCGGCATCGACCACGCCGCCGGACCGAGCAGGGCAAGTACCGCCGGGACAACCACGCACCTGATCAGCGTGGCGTCGACGGCAACGGCGGCGGCCATGCCGAGTCCGAACTGCTTGATCGTCGGGCTGCCGTTCAGCAGGAACGCGCAGAAGACGGCGACCATGATCAGGGCGGCCGAGGTGATCACCCGCGCGGTGCCGGCGAGGCCGTCGATGACGGCCTCGTGGGCGTCATTGGTCACGCGCCAGCGCTCGCGCACGTGGGTCATCAGGAACACCTCGTAGTCCATCGAGAGGCCGAAGAGGATCGCGAACATCATCAGCGGCACGAACGAGACGACCGGGGCGCCTGCGTCCAGGCCGAGTAGGCGGGCACTCCAATCGTGGCCGAACACGTACGTGACGACGCCGAATGCAGCCCCGATCGACAACACGTTCATCACGACCGCTTTGAGCGCGACCAGCGGAGCACGGAACGCGACCAGCAGCAGCAGGAACGACAGCACGAGCACAACGCCGATCACGACTGGTAGCTGGTGTTCGATCTCGCTCGAGAGGTCGATGAACGCGGCGGTCGCGCCTCCGACATAGGCAGTGAGCGGCGTGCCGCGCGTCGCTGCGGGGACGGTGAGGTCGCGCAGCCTGTGGACCAGCGTCACTGTCGCCTGCGCCGAAGGTGCACTGGTCGGAGTGACAGTCAGGAGCGCCGCGGTTCCGTCCTTCGAGACGAGCGGCGGGCTTACCGCGGTGACGCCTTGGGTTCGGTCGAGCGCAGCGGTGAGGTGAGCGAGAGCCGGCCGGACTTGCTCGCTGCTGCGCGCGATCGAGACGCTCACGAGCAGCGGGCCATTGAAGCCGGGACCGAAGCCGTCACTGAGAAGGTCGTATGCCTGTCGGGCGGTCGTGTCGCGCGGCAGCTGCCCGGTGTCGCTCTGGCCGAGGTCGAGCGAACCGAGGGGGGCCGCCAGCAGCGCGATCACCGCGAGCGCCACGAGCAGCGCCGGCCACGGTCTCCGCGCCACGAGCAGCGCCCAGCGGGCCCAACCGTGGGGGCGCTGGTCCCGGTGCAGGCGAAGCCCAGGCACCCGGAGCGCGTTGATCCTCAGCCCGACGAGCGAGAGCGCCGCCGGCAGCAGCGTGATCGCGGCAACCACCGCGACGATCACGACGACCGCCGAGAGGTATCCCATCTGGCTCACGATCGGGATGCCTGCCAGCAGCAGCGAGCAGAGCGCGATCGTCACCGTCGCCCCGGCGAACAGAACCGCGCCGCCGCTCGTGGCCGTCGCGCGAGCGATCGACTCGCGGATCTCGATGCCCTCGGACAGCTGCGTCCGATGTCGCGTGACGATGAACAGCGAGTAGTCGATGCCGACCCCGAGGCCAATCATCGTCGCTAGCGCGGGCGCGCTGCTTGGCACCTCAGCCACCTGGCTGAGGAGCGCGACGACGCTGAGACCGGTCCCAAGGCCGAAGATCGCGGTGACGATCGGCATGCCCATCGCGACCACGGTCCCGAACGTGAGGAGGAGGACCACGATCGCGGCGAGCAGACCGATCGCCTCGGAGTTGGCGGAGGATGGCTGCGAGAGCTCCTGACCCAGATATCCACCGGCGGCTACCTGGATTCCCGCGGAGCTCGCGCGCTGGGCGATCGACAGCAGATGGTGCGCCTGATCGAGCGTCAGCTCAGTGGGGCTGGCGCGAAGAGTCAAGGCGATGTAGCCGGTGCGACCGTCACCGGCTAGCTGCGCCGCTCCTGCTCGGCTCAGAGGGCTGATCACGCCGATCACGCCCGGATCGTGGGCGTACAGGGCGACGATGTCCTGCACTGCCCCGCGCTCGGTTGCACCGGTGAGCATCGTGCCGGCGGGGGCCCGCAGCACAATCGGGTTGGAGCCGTTCGTGGCAAGGCTGCCAAACCCGCGCTCAACCACGTCGGCAGCCCGTTGACTGTCCGTGCCGGGCAGCGTCACGTTGTTGGTTACCTGCGCGCCGCCGAGCTGGCTCGTCCAGAACCCAAGCCCGCCGGCGAGCAGCAGCCAGGCAGAGAGGACGATGGAGCGGCGCTGTGCGCAGAAGCGCCCGATGCGATATAGGACCCCAGTCATCGCGTTCCTGTGGTAATCGGCCACCTACGCCTGCGCCTGAAACGCCGCTGCCCGCACCACTCCATTTGTCTGTCGCGCCGCGGGCGTGAGGTCGCGGTCAATACCAGGTGCAGGCGCACGGACCGGTAGCGTCCAGCGCCGGGGGGCGCTGGGGCTACCTTCCCGTCGCGACCTGCTCGACGGTACGGCCCGTCTTCACCGACGCTGGCTGGGTGCTCTCCGGGCGCCGCCGCGCGTCAGCCGCCTCGTCGCGACGCTTGATCACGAGCCACTGTGGCTTCTCGCCGCCGCGAGTCCGCTGGAGCGTCCATCCGCCCCGCAGCTTCTGGCCGTCGAGCCACACCTTCGCGTGGCCTGATGCGAGCGTCTCCGCCATCGAGCGCTCCTCATCGAGATTGCGGTAGGTGCCGGCGTCCCACACGATCACCGCCCCGGCGCCGTAGCTGCCCTCGCCGATGACACCCTCGAAGTCCGCGTATTCGAGCGGATGATCCTCGACTTCGACCGCGAGCCGCTTGACGCGTGGATCGGTGGAGAGGCCCTTTGGCACCGCCCACGAGCGGAGCGTTCCGTCGACCTCGAGGCGAAAGTCGTAGTGAAGGCGCGTGGCGGCATGCTTCTGGATCACGAAGCGGGGCGCTTGCCTGCGCCGCCGCCTCGGGCGCTTGCCAGGACGTACCTCCGGCTCGCTGGTCCTGGTCGGGTCCCGCTTCTCCCGATAGCGGCTGAGACGGTCTGCCATCGACAGCAACCTACCCGGAGTCGCCGGTAATGCGCCGACGCGGACGCCGGCGGCTCAAGTCGGCGCGCAATCGAACCGATCGCGACGATGGATGCAGGGACCTCGAAGCGCGGAGCACCTCGCGGCAGTCGACGAGCACGAGCGGGCGAGCACCGGGCCGGTGCTCGACACGAGCGCCGCGCTCGTCCGAGCCGAGTCCGATCATCTGGATGCCACGCTGCACGCGCTGGCAACGCGGTTGTCTTCGGTGCCCGGTCTGAAGGTCACGGTCACCTACCGCCAGGGGAAGCTGCGGAGACTGCTGGGAGACCTGCCCTACATCAACGATCTGAACAGACGGACAGGCCCGATCCACAAGCTCGTCGTCGCGATCGGCCCCTCCTCGTACTGGGTCGATGCCGGGCACGGTTCGATCAGGTGCGGGCGAGATGAGCAGGGCCTGGTCAGCGAGGAATTGGCGTTCTCGGCGTGGGCCACGGCCCTGTTCGACGAGATCGTCAAGCAGAACCTCATCAACTACGAGTCCATGGTGGCGCTTCGCCGCCTGGTGGAGCAGGACCGGGTGGACTGACCCGGTCGAAAAGGAACAACCATGCCGCTATTCGAAGGTCATCGGGACAAGGGCATTCAGCGCCTGTTCATCGAGATGCCGGACGACGCCAAGGACGAGATCGCTTGGAAGTGGCCCGACCAGCAGATCATCCAGTACTCACAGCTGAACGTGGACCTCGACTATCAGGCGGTGTTCACGAACCTGGGGAAGGTGATCGGGGTCATGGGGCCCGGGCGCTACCGCCTCGACGAGGGTGCCTCGCTCGCGCTGGGATGGCTTGTCGACCGCCTGACGGGCGGGGCGTATTACGACGCCGAGGTCTACTTCGTGGCCACCAGGGAGAACCCGAACGTCGAGTTCGGTGGTCCGGTGGACAATCTCACCGACGGCCCGTCTGGGCTGGTGGTGACGCTGAGGGTGTTCGGAGAGCTTGCGTTCAAGGTCATCGACCCGCCGGCGCTGCTCTCGAGGCTGATCGGCACCGGCGCCGAGGGAGACTTCAACGCCGAGATCACGACCTGGGTGACGGACCAGACGCTTGCGGCGATCAGGGCGGTGCTGCCCGGCATCGTCGCCGAGCACGGGGTACTGGCGATGGGCCAGCTCCAGGATGCAACCTCGACGGCCGCTCTCGCAAAGGCCAACGAGACCCTCTCCCGCTACGGGCTCAGCGTGACGGCGTTCGGCGAGCTCAACGTGAACCTCCCGGGCTCCGACGCCCAGCAGCTCAAGCGATTCGCGGCGACGAAGGCGTATTCGGGCCTGTCGGGCTCGTTTGACAGCGCCGTCCGCGGTCAGGCGGCGCTCGAGATCGCCGAGGGCATCTCAAACGGGAACGTCGGCGCACAGCAGGGCATCATGGCCGGGATGATGATGGGTATTCCCACGGCACCCGCTGTGCCGCTCGCGGCGCCAGCGCCAGGCAGCCCGCCGGCTGTTGCGGGCGGGGCGCCGGAGTCATCGGCCCAGCCCGAGAGGCCGGCGAGCGGTCACTTCTGTAGTCAGTGCGGTGCGGCGATCGTGCCTGGAAGCCACTTCTGCGCGAACTGCGGTGCCGCGGTCCAGCCGCCGCAGCCATGAGCACAACCGAGCAGGTCCAGCTCGCCCCGATCCCGGCGACGATCGACAATCTCGACGAATGGGCGGCAATCGCTCAGCAGGTCGAGTCCCAGTCCGGCGCGCCGACCGTGGTCACGCCCGAGCTCGTGGCCGGGATGATCGGAAGCGCGGTGCCCCTTCTGTTCGAGGCTGACTCCGCGAAGAACGGAAAGCTTCTACGGGGCACCTTCACGGATCCTCTCGTCGCCCAATGTGAACGCAACGCCGGCGATCTGATGGGCGCGCGGCCGACGTCGGTCGCTGCGCACCTGGTCGGAGTTCACATGGCGGATGGCCACCCGGTGGTGAGGACGCACCTACGAATTCAGGTTCAGCGTCCCGATGGCAGCCCAAGCGTCGCGAGTCAGTTCTGGGATCTCCAGCTCGGCGCTCAGGTGATGGTGGGCCAGCAGACCTGCCCGAACTGCGGGGCCCCGATCGGCAACGGCGAGCTGGTCTGCGGGTATTGCCGGACCGATGTCAGGAGCCTCGTAGAGGTGCCGCTGGTCGTGAGTCGACTGGAGCTGTACTAGTGGTGGGGAGTCTCCTCCGGCTCGTCGTACCAGCGCTTGCGCTCGCCGATCCGCGCGCGCAGCTTCCAGCGGCGGCTCTTCGGGGTAGCCTCGGCGCCGTCGCCGAGCACGGATAGCTGCGCCCGGGGATCGAGGCTTTCGCCTTCGATGGCGGGACGGTCGCCGCCGTCGAGCAGAGCTCGGATCCGGTCGAGGTTGAGCGTCACCGTCCGCCACCATCCCCAGTCGTCGCCGACGAGTGAGCTGAACACGCGCAAATCCATCGTCCCCAGCTCATCGCTGTCCGAGAACGGGAACGTCACCAGAAGCCGCAGGCAGTCGTCCGCATCCTTCTCGTTGAGCTCGACGATCTGAAGCTTCGACAGCAGTAGGTCGAGCGGATCGAGCGTGTACGGCATGCGGGTCAGCCGCGCTCCGAATTCGAGCGTGTGGCACATGTGCAGCTTGTCGATCAGGACGTCGATCGCGAGCCCCGTCTCGGCGTGCGTGAAGTACAGCTGCTTGTTGCCGTACAAGGCGTTGAAGTTCTTGTCGGGCGCGTAGTCGCGTTCGACGAGCATGTCGGTCAGGGCTCGCCGGGTCGAGCTGGCCGACCCGAAGTCGAGATCCTGACCAGTCCGCGAGCGCGGCGGCAGGTCTGGGCACAGCAGGCGGATCGCAAGGCCGCCCAGGAGACGCAGGTCGATGTCGCGCTCCGCGGCAATGTCGATCAGCGCCTTGGCCTCGTCCAGCAGGTCGGTCTCGGTTGCGACATCGCTCATCGAGCACCCACGGTATCCGCTGGCGTGGCTCGCTAGCCCTCGACGCGTTGAGCCAGCTCGATGCCGCCCCGACCGATGTCGATCAGATACCCGCGGAGGATTCCGTGATTGGCCTCACTGCCGGGATTGATGCACAGGGTGTTGCCGATCTTGCGCTCGCCGCCGGACTCGTGGATGTGCCCGTGGATCGTGAGCAGCGGCTGGTAGCGCTCGATCAAGCGCCGCACCGCAGTCGAGCCGACCGGTCCTCGCAGCACGTCGCCGGCGGAGACGGTGGGGCGGAGATTCTCATCGAGGAGCGGCGCGGTGTCGAGACCGGAGTCGTGGGGCGGGACGTGGATCATGAAGACCGCCCGGCGGGGGTCACGGACCTGCTGTGCGAGCGCCTCGAGTCGATCGTAGAG
>CATPBV010000169.1 GCA_955652345.1 uncultured Solirubrobacteraceae bacterium
ATCGTCGTCGACGCCATAGACGGCGAACGCGAGCTGGCCACATGCCGTCGTCTCGATCACGCGCAGGACACCAGGCGGCACGTCCGGGATGAGCCAGGAGTCGCACACCTCCTTGCGGCCACGCGCCCGGATGCCAGGTGGTGTCAGCGAGAACGTGACATCCGCTGCGAGCGAGCGAGGGATATGCGTCTCCTGAGGCCCACTACGAGCAGCGTGAGGCCGTGGAGCTCGCGCCGGGGCTAAACGCGGCCGAGGCGGGCCCGACATTCCCCTGTGGCTGCCTCGTTGCTAGCGTCAGCGCCATGGCCGCGATCGGCGTCTCAACCCCCCGTCGGGACTCAGAGCCGAAGGTCCGCGGCACCACGTGCTTCGTCGCCGACGAGCCGGTCGTCGGGCTTCTGCACGCGCGCCTCCTGCTCGCCCACGAGGCCCACGCGACGATCGAGCGCATCGACACGAGCGCTGCGAAGCAGCTGCCGGGCGTCCACGCAGCCCTCACCGCAGCGGACCTTCCGATCGTCACCAAGGGCCCCGGCCGCGCCAACGAGCCCCTCGCCCGCAGCGAGGTCGTCTACGCCGGGCAACCTGTAGCGATGGTCGTCGCCGACACCGAGGCGATCGCGACCGACGCGCTCGAGCTGATCGAGCTCGAGTTGGAGCCGCTCGAGCCGGTCATCGATCTCGAGCAGGCCACGCGTCGAGGGTCCCCGCGGGCTCGCGACAAGCCCGTTGCGCACGAGACCAACGGCTCCGACGTCGCCGATGCCCACGCCTCCGTCTCCGCCGAGGAGGCCACAGACGAGGACGAGCTCTCGGAGAACGTGCTCGACTCGGCCCGCATTACCAACGGAGACGTCGGCGCCGAGATCGCGGCCAGCGAGATCGTCATCCGCGGCCGCTTCGAGACACCGTGGATGTACCAGGGCTATCTCGAGACGCAAGCCGCCACCGCCTGGATCGAGCCGGGCGACCAGCTCGTCGTCAGCACCTCGACCCAGTCGACTTTCGCAACGCGCGACGGTCTCGCCGAGCTGTTCGGCATACCCGTCGACCGCATCCGGGTGCGTGCCGCTCCCCTGGGCGGCGGGTTCGGAGGCAAGCTGCTGATCCCCGAGCCGCTCGTGGCCGCCGCCGCGCTGCTCCTGAAGAAGCCCGTGCGCCTGGCGATGACGCGCAGCGAAGACATTGCAGCCACCAACCCCGGACCCGGCGAGATCCTCGAGCTCGAGCTGGGCGCCGACCGCGACGGCAGCCTCAACGGCATCCGCTCCCGCGTGCTTGTCGATCGCGGGGCGACCGACGACTTCGGGCTCGAGTCGATTGCGGCGATGCTCGCCAGCGGCCCGTACAAGTGGAACGCGCACGAGCTGAGCGCGTACGGCGTCGCCACCAACCGCTTCACTTTCGGCGCCTACCGAGCGCCGACGGCACCGCCCGCGGCCTTCGCGGTCGAGTCGCTGATCGACGAGCTCGCAGAGCGGCTCGACGTGGACCCGATCGAGCTACGGCTTCAGAACATCGCGACTGAGGGAGACCGCTCGCCGACCGGCAGGCCATTCCCGGTGTTCGGCGCGAAAGCGTGCCTCGAGCGGCTGCGAGACCATCCGCTGTGGCAAAAACGCAAGCAACTCCCGGACGAAGAGGGGATCGGGATGGCGATCGGCTGGTGGCCCGGGGGCTATGAGCCCGCCGCGGCCGCCTGCCGCCTCGACGCTGACGGCCACCTGACCGTGATCACCGGAACCGCCGACATGACAGGGGTCGAGACGACCTTCGCCGCGATCGCTGCCGAGACCTTCGGCGTAGACCTCGACCGGGTCAGGGTCGTGAGCGCCGACACCTCGAGTGCGCCATACGCCGGAATGAGCGGCGGCAGCAAGATCACATACACCGTTGGACGCGCGGTCGAGCACGCGGCCAAGGAGGCACGGGAACGGCTGCTCGAGGTCGCAGCGGCGGAGCTCGAGATCGCACCCGAGGACCTCGAGATCGTCGACGGTCAGATCCAGCCGGCCGGCGTGCCCGCCAAGGCGATCGCGATCGAGCGCCTCGCCGGCAAGATCCTCAGCTTCGGCAGCAAGTACGCGCCCGTCGAGGGCCACGGCCGCGTCTCGCTCGGACAGGCTCCGCAGTCGGCCGCGCACATCTCGCACGTCCGCGTCGACCGCGACACCGGGGAGGTCCGTGTGCTCGACCACGTCGTCGCCCAGGACGTCGGTCGCGCGCTCAACCCGGCTCTGGTCGAAGGACAGATGCGCGGAGGGACCACCCAAGGGCTCGGATGGGCGCTGTGGGAGGAACTCGTGCACGACGAGCAAGGCCAGCTAATCACGGGAACATTCGTCGACTACGCGATCCCGACCGCGAGCATCGTGCCGGACATCCAAACCGAGATCGTCGAGGTCCCCGCGCCCGAGGGCCCGTTCGGCGCGAAGGGTGTCGGCGAAGCTCCCGTGGTCGGCGCACCGGCGGCGGTCGCCAATGCCGTCGCCGCGGCGACGGGAACAAGGCTCAGACGACTGCCGATGACCGCCGAGCGCGTTTGGCGAGCACTCCGCGACCACGGCAACGAGTGACGAGCGGCCTCGAGCTGATCGAGGAGGGGTTCGATGGCCCCGGCGCAGCCGTCCTATTCCCTAAGTACGTCGCCGCGATCCACGAGCTGTATCCCGAGTGGGGCCCGCAGGTTCCGCCGACGCTCACCGCCGAAGATGTGGAGCCGCCTTGGGGTCGCTGGCTCGTCGCATACCGGGACGGCCAGCCGGTGGGCTGCGCCGCGCTGAAGCGCCTCGACGCTGGTGCCGCCGAGCTGAAGCGCCTGTTCGTCGTGCCGGAGGCCCGCGGAACGGGAGTCGCACGAGCGCTGATCGGCCGCCTCGAGGAAATCGCGCGGGTGCTCGGGTACACGGCGATTCGCCTCGACACCGGCGCGCGGCAGCCCGGAGCAGCGGCACTGTTTCGCTCGAATGGCTATCGCGAGACCGGCGACTACAACGGCAATCCTGCCGCCGCATTCTGGTTTCAGAAGTCCCTCGACGACTAACTGCCCGCCATCCGCCGGTACCGCGCCACCGCCAGCGGCGCGAACACGACGAAGATGGCGATCGCCCACGCGAACGCCTGCCACAGGTGGTTGTGATTGTGCGAGGGCAACCCGATCCACAGGTACCGCAACTGGTCGACGACGATCGTGAACGGGTTCACGTCCGCGAACGCCCTCAGCACTGACGGCATCGACCCTGTCGGAACGAACGCAGAGGAGATGAACGTCAACGGGAAGACCGCAATGAACCCAAC
>CATPBV010000170.1 GCA_955652345.1 uncultured Solirubrobacteraceae bacterium
CCACGACCCGTGAGGTCCCCTGTGTCGGACAGCCCTTCGGAGAACGCCATGCTCACGCCTGCGCCGAGCGCCGTGGCGAGCCCCGTGTAGAACGCGGTCAGCGGGCGATGGGTGGCGATCACGACCGCGAAGATCGGCGCCAGGGTCGAGAGTGATCCGTCCATCAGACCACTTAGCCCCGGCTGGACGCGCTGGAGCAGGAACGATTGGCTGTGGATGTCGCGGTCGGTGTAGAAACGCAGATGCCTCATCGCAATCTCCTGTCCTAAGTTCGGGCAGCCCGCCGGAGCTCGCTGTTGCGCCGGTCGATGCTTGACCGGCACAACCTACGCCCTCCGGGGGCTCGGTCGACGGCGATGACTTGGGCCGATTGAACGCCACCGGGTGGCAGGCACGCGTCCCGTGCTCGCCGCTTATCGCTCGTTTCGGCCGGTGGACCCTCTACCGCCGGCCGCGAGCCGGGCAACCGGCGGATCATCGTGGCTCGCGACCGAGGAATTGCTATGTCGGCGCGGTGCCGAGGGAGGGGTCGGCGCCGAGACGGCGCGCTGCGAGCCCTCCCCGGCTCCTGGGAGCGGGAGCGCACGGCTGTCTGCTCCGGGCTGCTCAGGCAACGCCAACGCATTGGCGATCGCGCGGTAGGCCTTGCGATTGAAGATCAGCCCCACATGGCTCACTGTCACCTCGACGCAGTCGGCTCGGGGGACGACCGAGCCCTCCCAGTGAACGACACCGTTCCCTTTTAGTAGATGCTCGCGAGCCGCACTTGGTCGAAGGGGAGGGCCTCGCGTAATCGCGGGTGAATCGGCAGGCGCACTCACGAGTGAGGCAGCGCTCGGTTCTCGCCCGCCCGGTGGCGTTGACCGTACGCCTAACTGCGGCGACGGCGAACAGGGTCGAGGCACTTGCGCCGAATCCCTTTCAGATCGGCCCCGAATGAGATCGCGTGCGAGACGAAGTCAGGCCGGCGCGCGGCGCGCGCTCGGGCGAAGTGGCCCCCCAGGGCTATGTCCGATCAGCGCGACGCCCCGGGGCGGCGGAGGGGGTTGAGGTGCTCGCGGAGCCTCAGGAGGCGCGGCTCAGCCCCGTCGTCGTCGATCAGAACCGCGGTCCCGGGCCAGGCGTTCCGCAAGTATGCGATGTACGAATCGCTCGAGGTTAGATCCGGCTCATAGATCCACGAGCCCGCGTTCCAATAGCGGACCCGGCCGTTAGCCGCCGTCACTCCGTCCAGGGGCTGATGGGTGTGCGCAAAGACAATCTTGTCACTGTGACGGTCCCAGCCAAGGTTGACGACCACCTTTTCGAACGCCTCCACTGCGTGAGAAGAGGGGTCACTTGGAGCCACCGTGCGAGCGAGGGCATAACTCGCGGCTTCCCCGCCCGCCGGGGCTCCAGTCCGCGTTCGCCGCTCGGCCTCGTGCGCACGAGCGCCTTGATAGCCCGCGGCTTCTGCGGCGCGGTGGAGACCTTTGCCTCCGTTGCCAGCCGCACGGACTTGCTTGTTCAGCCAGTCGCTTGCGTGCTCGAGCGCCCTCACGGGCGCCGTGCCGCGGTGGACCATCCGTCCTAGCGCCTGAAATAAAGCGAATGCACGCCGCTGTGCATGCGTGCCGTTTGGAAGTTGGGCGATCGTGTACAGCATCGCGGTGAGTAACGTGATCGTCGCCTCGTAGTCTTCAATCGTCGGCGTGTGCTCTCGCCCTCCAACCGCGATTGACCAGAGGACTCTGGCGAGCAGCCGGGCCTGGCACCGCGCCGCCTCGTCGGGCGTGGAAGTCGAGATAGTGCCCGTGCGTGCACAGCACGTCGCCGAACGTGTAGGTCGGGTATCTGATGTCAACGTCGACTCCCGCGAGGCGCCGTTCAAGGAGGACACGGAAGAAACTCGTGCGGTTCAGTTCATCGGCTAGCTCTTGGCGTGACTTTCCGCTCGCCAGCTCGAGGCAGAGGAGCTCCTCCGTTTCACGTACGACGAGGTGGTGGTCGTGATTGCCCGCCAGGAACACGAAACGCTTGCCCTGCAGCTTGGCTCTCAATAACTCGAGCAGACCTTCAGCTGCGCCGAAAGCATCCCGGATTGAACTAAACATGAAGTCGAACATGTCGCCGAGGAGGATGACCTCGTCGACATCGAGTTGTGGCTCTAGCAGCGCCAGAGTCTCCGGCTCGCGCAAAATGTCCTCGCCCGTCCACGCGCCGAAGTGGGTATCGGAGATGACCAGTGCTCGCATACGATCCTCACGCCGGCACGAGGTAGGAGGCAAGGTGAGCGTCCAGCGCCTCGATCCCGGCCGCATCTGCCGGAACGGCGCGAAAGCCAATGTAGCCGTCGGGTCGGACCAAAACCGCCGCGGAGCTGTCGAGCCCGGCGTGCTCGGGCTCCGTGGTCCCGTCTGCCACGTCGACCAGTCCTCGCCAGCGCTCGCGCAGGCGCGTGACGCCTGCGTCATCGGCGCCTCCGAACAGCAGCAAGTGGTGGTTGGTGCCGGCGAGCGCGGTGCGGCCGGGGTAGCGGTCGCCGGGGCCTGGCAAGGGCGCGGCCCCATGTCCGGGACCGACGTACTCGCCAACAAGCGAGCTGTCGGCGTAGGAGACGTCGAGCATCGAGCGCGACCGCACGAGGGCCGCGACTTGAGCTGGTGTGGGTGGAGGGGGGCGAACACCGGTCCGCGCCGACTCCACCGCGTCGTGCGCCAGCTGGTGCAAACGCTCTGAGACCTCGAGCACATGACGGTTGGCCTCGAGGCGTTCTGACTCGAAGCTGGCAAGCAAACCCGGGTGGCTGCGGCCCCGCAGGTCCAGCGCGAGCTTCCAAGCGAGGTTGTGGGCGTCGTGGAGCCCCGAGTTGAGACCCTCTCCGCCGAAAGGACTTGACAGGTGGCCGGCGTCGCCAAGCAGGAAGCGGCGATCGCCGGCCAGGCGGGCGACGAGCCGGCGATGCATCCGAAACGGAGCGGCCCACGCGACGTCGACAACCTGAAGACCTGGGCCGACGCGCCGCTCGACGCACTCCGCCACAGCCCCGACCGAGCGGTCGTGCGCGAGCAGGTCGACCTCGCGCTGGTCAAGATCCCCCACGAAGGCGACCCAGCGCTTGTCGGGTAGCGGCGCCAGCATCACGTAGCCCTCCGCGCCGGCGATCAGCGCAGACCCGTCCCGGGGCAAACCGCACGACACCCGTACGTCGGCGGCGAGTGCCGTCCCCGGATACGTCTGACCTGCCAGCTCCTCGGCCATGGAGGCGCGTGTGACGCTGTGTGCCCCGCCGGCGCCGATGACCCAACTCGCCTCGCTTCGCTCGACCGTCCCGTCGGCTCGCTTCAATGTGACGAGTACTCCGTCGTCGCGTGGCTCCACGGACACGGCGGCCAGGCCGCGCTCGACACCCCCGCCGAGTGCGAGGAGCCGCTCGGTGAGTATCCGCTCGGTGTGCCATTGAGGCAGGCTGCACTGATATTCCCATTGGCAGCCGCTGCCCGCGAACGCCATCTCGGCGAGTGGACGCAGATTCAGGTCAAACACGCGAGCGAACCCGAGATGCTCCGACGCCGCGAGTATCTTGTCCAGCACCTCGGCCTGCGAGAGAATCTCGAGCGTCGCTGGCTGCAGCGCGGTGGCCCGCGCCTGGCGATGCGGCCGGACAGCGCGCTCGACTAAACGGGACCGGACGCCGTGGCGCGCGAGCTCGACCGCGGAAAACAGACCAGACGGCCCTGCGCCCACGACCAACACTTCGGGCCTCGCCTCGCGGGTCGGCGTGTTTTGGGTGATCAACGGAACGCGGAACTGAGTTCGATGCGTGCGGCGTCCGTGGCGCGGCGGACGCGTCGGTCGAACGTGGCGACGCTTGCGGTATGGGCACGCGCAGTCGCAAGCGCGAACCCGTCGGCGAGGCTGATGTTGGCCCCCCGAAGCCGGGCGGCGTCCCGCGCGATGGCAGCCGTAGGCGCGAGCAGCTGGATCCCGAGCGCATCGATTGCCGTCACCGCAGTGCGCAGCGTTTCTTCATTCTCGGCGGGACGAACGAGCGTCTCTGCGTAGTTGATCAAGGAGAGCAGCAGGAGAACGTTGTTGTCCAACAGCTTCCGAATCGCTCGCGCGGCAGCGCGATGATGCGCGTCGGCGCGATCGAGGGCTGCGATGACTACATCGGTATCGAGGACGCAGGCGCTCACGCGCGCTCTTCCTGGCGGAGCTGCTCGAGGTAGCCAGGCTCGAACAGTCCATCAAACACGCCTAGCGCTTGATCGGGACTTCTAACCACGCGGCGGACTACGATCGTTTCCGGACCATCGGCCTCGATCGTCACCTCATCGCCGGCCTTCAACCCGGCATCCGCGAGCGTATCGACTGGCAGGGTGATCTGATGTTTGCTCGAGATCCTAGGCACGCCTTTACTATAACGTAAAGGCGGTCACTGCTATTTGGCCGATCCCGCGATTTACCCCTTCGGACGAGCTCTTGGAGAAATTGGGTGGGTCTGGCGCATCAAGTTCGGCTCCTCGAGCCGGACGCCTCTGGCGCTTGGTCGGTCCCAACACCGCTTGGAGCGTTCAGATGATCGTGAATCGAAGCGGTGTCGCGGTCAGGCTGCCGGCTGTCCCGCGAGCAGTGATCACGAGCTCGTAGGTGCCGAGCGCGAGCCGCGTGTGCCGCGATCTCCATCCGTCGAGCACAATCTGGTTGCGCCCCGCATGGGCCCCAAAAGAGCCCCGCTAGCGAGGCTTTCCCAGTGCGCCCGAGAGGACTCGAACCTCCACGGACCATAAAGTCCACAAGGCCCTCAACCTTGCACGCCGCGTGTAGACCCTTCCAGGGGCGCCCAAATCGTCCAAATTGGTCAGTTTCGCGGACGCATTGGACTCAATGGACGCATTGGATGTTGTCACGCGTGTTGTCACGGGACGGATCGTTCGCTGGTCACGTCGCGGGACCGCTTGGCGGCTGCCCCCTCGAGTCAGCCGCCGATGTAGGACATCTCGATCTTGGGGCGATCGGTGGTGTTCGAGTGCCGTAGCTCTGAGTAGCGGTCCGCGCGGTCGCTCCAGATTGCCCGAAGCCGAGTCGCGAGTTCGTGGTCGTTTGCTCCGCTGCGCAGGAGCGCGCGTAAGTCGTGGCCTTGCGCGGCGAACAGGCAGGTATAGAGCTTGCCGTCGGCCGATACTCGTGCTCTGCTGCACGCACTGCAGAAGGGTTGCGTTACTGAGGCGATGACGCCGATTTCGCCGGCGCCGTCGCGGTAGCGATACCGGCTAGCGACCTCGCCGGCGTAATTCGGTTCGAGCGGTGCAAGCGGCCAGCGTTCGTTGATCGCAGCGATGATCTCGGCTGCGGGCACGACGTGGTCCATTCGCCAGCCGTTGGTGGTGCCGACGTCCATGTACTCGATGAATCTCAGGATGTGCCCGCTGCCGCGGAAGTGATCCGCCATCTCGGTGATGCCGTGGTCGTTGACGCCACGCTTGACGACCGTGTTGACCTTCACCGGTACGAGGCCGGCCGCCCGTGCGGCGTCGATGCCAGCCAGTACGCGAGCGACCGGAAAGCCTACGTCGTTCATCGCCGCGAATGTCTGGTCGTCTAGCGCGTCGAGGCTGACTGTCACGCGGGTGAGACCAGCGTCCTTGAGCGTCTTAGCCTTTCCGGCAAGCGCGGAGCCGTTGGTTGTCAGCGCGACGTCGGTGATCTCGTCGATCCCGGCGAGCATCGCGACTAGCTGCTCGAGGTCGCGGCGTAGTAGCGGCTCACCGCCGGTGAGCCGGACCTTGCTCACACCCTGGCATGCGAAGGTTCGCGTGAGGCGGGTTATCTCCTCGAAGGTGAGCAGCTGCTCGCGCGGGAGGAACGCGAAGTCGCGTCCGAAGATCTCTTTGGGCATGCAGTAGGTGCAGCGGAAGTTGCACCGGTCGGTGACCGAGATGCGCAAGTCGCGAAGCGGGCGAGATCGGCTGTCGAGCACGCGTCTCATGGTCGCAGCTCAGATCCACGGGCTGACTAGGACCGCGAGGTCGACGACAAATAGCACGATCACGATGTCGTTGAGCACTGCGTTCCCGGGGAGTCCGGGCGCGATCTGCACGATCCCCCAGAGCGCAAACGCGCTCACGAGGATCGAGCGGGTTAGAAGCTCGCGCCGGTCGTCGTGGTGCGCGAGCACGTGGGCGACGTATGCCGCCGCGGCGAGGAACAACGTGGCAGCTTCGAGTGCCCGAGCTGTTGATCCACCCCAGCCGGCGCGCACGCCGATCGCGAGCAGCCCCACTACCACACTGCCCGCAATCAGCCCGCCGGCGAGGTGGCGGAGCTGCCCTCGATGGGCCTTCATGGTCCGATCAGCTCCGGTTCCTGCTACGCCGTTACCGGCGCGTGTAGTAATCGGCGTTGATCTGCATGTACTGCTGCCACTCGTCGGGGAGCTGGTCCTCGGCGAAGCAGGCGTCCACCGGGCAGGCCTCTACGCACGCGTCGCAGTCGATGCACTCCTCGGGATCGATGTACAGCTGCGCCTCATCGTCGAACCCCGCCTCGTCCTGGGTCGGGTGGATGCAGTCGACCGGGCACACCTCGACGCACGAGAGATCCTTCGTTCCGATGCAAGGCTCCGCGATCACGTACGTCATCAGCTAGCTCTCCTGGCACGTTCTGCTGCAGCTCACGCAAGCAGCGTTGCACCTCAACCCAGGTTGAAGTCAAGCCGCAGCGGGCCGAGCTCGACGCGCTGAGCGAACGTGGACCTGGTTGCCTTTCGGCGCACCAACGTGCTCGCGGAGGGGCAGGACGCGGTCGTCGAACATGCGGCACACGTCGATCGACTCGCAGTCGCATCTGCTGCAGATCTTCAGCAGGCGGCGCACCGAGCTGGCCCGCTCGATCAGGTCGTCGAGCTCGGGCAGCTTCAGTAGTGCCAGCTGGCGCAGGCGCTCATGCGCGACCTCATCCCGCGATCCGAGCAGATCGCGTATCTCCTCGAGCGTGAACCCGACCCGCTGCGCGGCGTCGACGATCGCGAGCCGGCGAAACACGTCCTCGCTGTAACGCCGTTTCCCGGCAACCCGCTCCGGCTCAGGCAGCACGCAGCGCGCCTCGTAGTAGCGGATCCGCGACGCGCTCATCCCAGCGCGTGATGCGACCTCGCCGATCGCCAATTGTTGGACGTCCTCGCTCATGTGGCGGCGCTCTCCGACTTCAACTCGGCTTGAGGTACAGCCTAGCGCCGCGCTCTCAGGTCCCGTGTCACCAGGCAGCTGACTCCGCTCGAGCGAACGTCCTTTGGGGCGTGACGGACTGATCAGCGCCGCAGAGCAACGCGGGAATGCGCCGCTGGCGCGAACCCACTTCACCCGGCACGAACGTCACCCACTCAGGCACCGATCGGTCGCTCGGCCGTCAGAACCCGGCCACGAACGTCGCCCGCTCGAGCGGCGTCAGCTGCCTCGTGACCCGACTGCGGGCGATCGCCATCAGCGCGCGGGCATTGCCGCAGGCTGTGCACGCGTCCCAGATTCGAACGGTGCCCACCGTGTCGCCGGTCACGATCTTGCCGCCGTCGGAGCTGAACGCGACGCTCGTGACCGGCCGCGGGTCGCGCCACGTGCGCAGCAGCCGGCCGCTCGACGGGTCCCAGACCCTGATCGTGTCGTCCAGGCTGACGGACGCGAGCAGCGTGCCGTCCGGGCTGTACGCGACACCGTTGACGCCGAGTGTGTGTCCGTGGAGGACGCGCACCACACGGCTCGTCCCCACGTCTGAGATCGTCACCGTGCTGTCCGAGGAGGCGACCGCGAATTCACGGCCGTCGGGCGAGAACGCGATTTGGGAGATCGCTCCGGAGACAGACAGTCGCGAAAGTCGCGCTCCGGTGCGAGCGTCCCAGACCGTGACGGCGCCGCACTGGTCAGCGCCTGCCGCCAGGCGACCGTCCTTGCTGAGCGCGCCCGCGAACCACCGGCAGCCCGTGAGCCCGCCGGGGAGAGCGCCGGGGAGGGCTTTCAGA
>CATPBV010000171.1 GCA_955652345.1 uncultured Solirubrobacteraceae bacterium
CGGGCGGCGCGATGCCGGTGCCAGCCTAGCTCTGTGCCAGGCCGACAAGCCTTTCAGACAGGTAGGACGGTAGCGAGGTCGCGCCGTGAAAGCTCTCTCATGATGGTCGGCAGGGCTTCGGCGGTCTTCCGATGGGAGCCACGTGAGCTGTAGAAGTCGGCATCGTGCAGGAGGATCACGTCGCCGCCGGAGAGCTCTCGGGTGGCGCGCGCGGCGATCCGGGCCGGGGTGGTGAAGCGCCGCCAGTCCTTGCCCCAGCCTGACCACAGCAGTGGTCGTAACCCGGCGGCGCGCGCCGCTTCGAGGCCGGAAACGCTATAGATCCCGTACGGCGGCCGATGCCAGCGTGGGGTCGCGCTCGTGGCGTCCTCGATCGCGGCGGCGGCACGCCGGAGGTCGTCCTCGAGTTGCGCGCGGCTCAGGCGCAGCTGGAGACGATGACGGTCGCAGTGCAGCGCGATCGTGTGGCCGGCGGCGGCGATCCGGGCCGCGACCGCGGGCCGTCGCTGTACCTGCTCGCCGACGAGGAAGAACGTCGCGTGGGTGCCGGCGTCGGCGAGGATCTCCAGGACCGCCGGGGTGCCCTCGGGGTGCGGCCCGTCATCGAACGTGAGCGCGACCCCGGTGGCGCCGTCGAGTTTCAGCGGGATCTTCCACGCTCGCGCCACCCGCGGGAGCACGGGCGCGGCCGGGAGCAGCACTGGACTTGGTCGCTTCACCGGGGCAGACGGCCCCCGCGCGCCGGGCAAAGGTCACAACAGATTCGTTCTGAAGCGCGAAGGTGACGTTTGCCCGGGCAGCGCGGGCAAACGTCACAAGCAAATCGGCCGACGATTCGTTTGTCACGTTTGACCGCTCCGAGGAGCGTGGCCGATGCTCCAGATTCATAATGTATGCAATCGGTTTGCCCCGCCCGAGACGGCGCCGAGCCGAACGCCTCGATGAACTGCAAGTGCATACCGCCCACATCCTCTCAGCACCCGCTACCGGTGCCCGTCGGCCTTGGAGCCGTTACATCGACCGGAGCCGCTTCGTGAGCCTGCGGGGATACACCGCTCCCCTCTCTCCCGACGGACGCGCGGGAATCGTCCCCCCACCGCCGTGGCACTACTCCGGGGACTTCCTGATCGCCGAGTACCGCACCGATCCGGACACCGTGACAGCACTGCTCCCGGACGAGCTCGAACCGGCCGAGGATCCCGGGGCGGTCGCGGCGATCTTCGCCGACTGGCAATCCTGCTCGGAGGACCTGCGCGAGCTGGTCGATCCGATCCAGTCGCAGTACCGGGAGTTCTTCCTGGTGGTCGGGGCGCGCTTTCAAGGCCAGCCGGTCAGCCGCTGCGTGTACATCTGGGTCGACAAGGACTTCGCCATGTACCGCGGCTGGATCCAGGGGTTTCCGAAGAAGCTCGGCTCGATCCACATGACGCGCCCGTTCGCGGCCGGGAAGGCGGCGCCGAAGCTCGAGCCGGGTGCCCGTTTCGGGGCCACCTGTAGCGCGAACGACAGGCAGATCGCGCGGCTCGTGGTGACGCTCGAGCACCTCAGCGAGACCGGGCCGACCGTCAACGACCCGCCGATGCACAACACCCGGCATTTCCCGGCAGCGGCGGGGACCCGGCCGGCCGTGTTCGAGCTGGTGCGTGCCGGTGGCCGGGATCGGGAGGTGAGCGCGATCTGGGAGGGAAGCGCGGAGCTGCGGCTGTTCGACGACACGCTCGAGGATCTCCAGGCAATCGCGCCGAGGGAGATGCTGCGCGGCTACCGCTTCTCGTTCGGCTACACGGTGGACGGCGTCGAGGTGGTCGCTCAGCACGATCGAGAGACAACGTCGTGAAGCACGTCCGGATCGAACACGACGGCCGGACGCTAGAAGGAACCCTGAGCGACGAGACCGTCCGTGCGGGCGGGCTCGAGCTGCGGACCACCGAGGTCCAGCGCTGGCTCGCGCCGGTCGCCCCGGGCAAGATCATCGCCACCCACCTCACCTACCGCTCCCGCGCGGAGGAGTACCGCATGGCGACGCTCCCGGCCACCCCGTCGTACTTCATGAAGCCGCCGTCCGCCTTGTCCGCTCATCTCGAGCCCGTGGTCCGCCCCGCCGGCTGCCAGTTCCTCAACTACGAGGGCGAGATCGCGGTGGTGATCGGCCGGCGATGCCGAGAAGTGACGATCGACGATGCGCTGCACTACGTCGGCGGATACACAGTCGCGAACGACTGGGGCGTCCATGACTTCCGCCATGCCGACCGCGGCTCGATGCTGCGCGTCAAGGGGCAGGATGGCTTCTGTCCGCTCGGTCCTGCGATGGTCGACGCGGCCGACGTCGATCCTGAGAACCTGACGGTTCGAACGTTCGTGAACGGTGAACAGGTTCAGCAGGGCCACACCGGCACCGATCTGCTGTTCTCGTTCGCCTACCAGATCGCCGACCTGGCGCGGCTGATCACCCTCGAGCCTCGCGACGTCCTGCTAACCGGGACGCCGGCCAACTCGCGGCCGGTGCAGCCAGGCGATGTCGTCGCGGTCGAGGTCGACGGGATCGGACGGCTCGAGAATCATGTCGTGCAGTCGCCGCACGAGCTCGCGCAAGTCGGCGAGCAGCCGGCGGTCAGCGCCCAGACGCTGCACGTCGCGCTGGCGATCCCCGAGGACGAGGCAGCGCGCCGGGTCGCGGTGGCGACGTGAGAGTCGAGCCGGACCGGACCGTCGCAGGTATGCGACATCCTTGCGCACGATGAGCGCCGCCGGAGCCCGCCGCCTTGCCTCTGATCGGCTGGAGATCGCGAGCGTCGTCGACCAGGTGTACGAGGCGATCCGCGAGCGGATCACGAATGGAACCCTTGCTCGCGGCGCCCGCGTCCACCAGGAGGACCTGGCCGAAGAGCTGGGCGTCTCCCGGACTCCGGTCCGCGAGGCGCTTCGCAGGCTGGCCGCAGAAGGCCTCGTCGAGATGCGCACGAATCGCGGAGCGCGCGTCGCGGACGTCCGCCAGGGAGACATGCGACTGGCGTACGAAGCGCGACTGGTGATCGAACCGGGAGCGGCCAGGCTCGCCGCCGAGCGCGCACCCTCCGCCGCGATCGCACGTATGCGGAGGGCGGTGGCCGCGCATCGGCGCGCGATTCCCGACGTGGGGCGCAGCTTCGAAGCCAACCGCGAGTTTCACATCGCGCTCGTGCAGGCTGCGGACAACGCATTCCTGCTCCAGTTCGTCGAGCGCCTGTGGGTTACGCGCATCGGCGAGGTCATCTACGAGCGCCAGAGCGAGACCCCCGAGCAGATGGGGCTCGACGCCGACGAGCACGAGCTGATCCTGCTCGCGGTCGAGGCTGGCGACGCCCGCCGCGCGGAGTCCCTCGCCCGCCGGCACGTCGCCGACGCGATGAGGCGCTCTCTCGACCTCTTGGAAGCTAGCGCTCCATCCTGACCGGGTTGGACAGGGTGCCGACCCCGCTCACGTAGACCTCGACGGTGTCGCCTTCGCGGAGGTAGCGCGGCGGGGTCCTCGAGTCTCCGACGCCGCCGGGCGTGCCCGTCGCGATCACATCGCCGGGCTCCAGCGTCAGTCCGGCGGACAGGTACACGATCAGGTCCTCGACGCTGAAGATCAGATCGCGGGTGTTGGCGTCCTGCATGACCTCTCCGGACACAGTCGTCCGGACACCGATGTCGGCGAGGTCGACGCCCTCCACGGGCGCAATCGAAGGTCCCATCGGGGCGAAGGTGTCGAAGCTCTTGCCGAGGGTGAACTGGCGCAGCGGAGTCTCGAGCTGCGCGCGCCGGCCGGACACGTCGTGGAAGGCGGAGATGCCGCCGACCGCTTGACGCGCGGTGGCCTTGTCCGCTCGGTAGGTGCGGCGGCCGATCACGACCGCGAGCTCGCCCTCATAGTCCGGGCGCGTCTCCTCTCGCGGGATCACGATGTCCTCGCCGTGGCCTATCAGCGCGGAGGTCCACTTGGCGAAGACGACGGGCACCGTCGGCACATTCAGCTCTGATTCTTCGGCGTGCGAGCGGTAGTTGAGCCCGATCGCCAGGATCTTCTGCGGGGTCACGGGATGCATCAGCCGGACATCCTGCACGTGGTATTCGGGTCCCGCCGCGCGCTCGAGCTGCGCCCACGCCTCGTCGCTGGCAACGAATCCGCGCTCTGGCGCGGCGCCGGCGTCCCGGATCGTGCCGTCGTTCAGAGTTCCGAGCCGCGCCTCGCCGGCCGGGTTCAAGAAACGCACCGCGTTCATGCGCTTGCCTCCTGTTCATCCCGAAGCACCTTGATCGCATTGACCGCCCGCGGGATCCCGGCGTACGGCGTGGTCTGGAGGATCGCCTCCTCGATCTCGTTCCACGGCACCTCGATCGCTCGAAGCGCCCGGATGTGGGCACGTACCTGCGGATCGCTCGACCCGAGGGTTGTGAGCACCGCGACGATGATCAGCTCCCGCTCGCGCGCGTCGAGACCGGGACGGGTGTGGACGTCGCCGAAGGCGAAGTCGACGACCCAGTCGCCCAGCACGCCCATCCGCGCCAGGAACTCCTCCCCGCCCGGCTCGTCGCCGAGCTCGGCCAGCCGCGCCATCGCCCGTTCGCGACGACTTCCGTCATCGGTCATCTCCACTCTCCTTTGACCCAAAGCAAGGGCTTGACCGCCCACTCCCGCTCGGATATTGTATCCAAAGTGCCTAGGGCGCCTCGCGAGTGCCGTACCGGTCCCGGCTCGTCACGCGCACTCTCGATGTCACGATGATTTCGCTGCGTCGCATTCACCACGTCTGCTTGCGCGTCGAGGACCTCGCCCGCGCCGCCAGCCGGTGGTCGATCCAGTTCGGCCTCACGATTCGCGAGCAGCGAGCGGACCGAGCTTATCTGTCCTGCGACTACGAGCCGTACTCGCTCGAGCTCGTTCAGGCGCCGGCTCCTGGAGCCGACCACACCGCCTACGAGCTGGCCCGCGGGTGCTCGATCGAGCAGGCCGCCGAGCACCTGACCGGATTGGGCATCGAGCACCGCCTCGACCGGGGCGCCGTGCGCCTGCGCGACCCGGACGGCCACGGGATCGAGCTGCTCGCGTTCACGGCCGATGACGATCCGCGCCCCGCGATCGCGCGCTCCACCAGCACGCTCCCGGCCTTTCATCCTCGCAAGCTCGGCCATGTGAACTCATTGACGGGCAATCTCTCGGGCCTGATCGAGTTCTATTGCAACGCGCTCGGGATGCGTGTGACGGATCGCCTCGGGGCCGAGGGCATCTGGCTCCACGTGAACGCGGATCACCACACGGTCGCGCTGATCGACAAGGCGACTCCCCACTTCCATCATCTCGCGTTCGAGCTCACCGATTGGGGCGAGCTTCGAGTGGCGCTCGATCACCTTGCCCAGCACGGACGCTGGCTCGCCTGGGGCCCGGTGCGTCATGGAGTCGGCCGCAACCTCTCGGCCTACGTCCGGATCCCGGAGGAGGAGTGCTTCGTCGAGTTGTTCTGCGACATGGAGCAGCTGAGCCCCGACCACGAGCCGCGCGACTGGCCGGACGACGCCCATTCCTCTAACACGTGGGGCATCCTCCCGCCGAGATCGTACTTCCGCTTCGACCCGGCGGCGGTGCAGGCCGAGCGCGACGGTCTGGAGGCACGCGGCAATCCGTTACCGGCAGGAGGAAGCTGATGGCGCAAGCGGAGCTCCGGCAGGCCACCGGCGCTCGAACCGGCGAGCAGTTCCTGGACGGGCTGCGGCAGGGAGGCCGCGAGATCTGGCTGCACGGCGAACGCATCAGCCATCCCCTCGACCATCCGGAGCTGCGGGCCGCGGCGCTGTCGATGGCACGCGTGTTCGACATCCAGCACGAGCACGCCGAGGAGATGCTCGCGCCCTCGCCCAATGATGCCGAGCGGCTGGTGAACGTCACCCATTTGATCCCGCGTACGCGCGAGGACCTGACCCGCCGTCGTCGAGCGTTCGAGCTGGTCGCGGCGTTCTCGGGCGGCACGATGGGCCGCACGCCCGACTACCTGAACGTGACATTCGCCTGCTTTGCGGGCCGCCCAGACGTGTGGGCCAGGCGCGGCAACGGGCAGGGCGCCACGAACCTCGTCGCCTACCAGGCGCGCATGCGCGACAACGACCTGTGCACCACCCACGCGCTGATGAACCCGCAGGTGGACCGCACCAAGCCAGAGGCCGAGCAGGCGATGGGCCAGGTGGCGCTCCATAAGGTCAGCGAGACCGCGGACGCGATCGTCGTGCGGGGAGCGCGCATGCTCGCCACCCTCGCCCCGTTCGCCGACGAGCTGCTCGTCTATCCGGGATCGGACATCCGTCCTGCGGACGGTCGCTATGCGCTCTCTTTCGCTGTTCCGATCGCCACCCGGGGCCTTCGCTTCATCTGCCGCGACAGCTACTCGAAGCAGCGCGACGCCTACGACTATCCGCTGTCGAGCCGGTTCGACGAGATGGACGCGGTCGTGATCTTCGACGACGTGGAGATCCCCAAGGAAAGGGTGTTCCTCGACGGCGACACGATCGGCTACAGCGAGGTGATAACCGACACGGGCTGGCGGGGGCACATCATGCATCAGGCGTTCACGCGCGCGTGGGTGAAGCTCTCGTTCGCGCTCGGGCTTGGGCACCTGATCGCCAACACCACCGGGGTGGTCCGCTTCGACCACATACAGGAGAAGCTGGGGCAGATCTGGGCGATGAGCGAGCTCGCGCGATCGGCGCTCGTGTCCGCCGAGGCAGGCGCCGCGCTTGATGAAGGCGGCGTGATGTACCCCGATGACAGGCCGCTCCTGGCGCTCCGGGGCCAGATGCCGAAGTGGCTCCCGTACTGCAACGAGCTGCTCCAGCTGATCGGGGGCGGCGGGTTCATGGCAACCCCCTCCCGAGCGGATCTCGACGGCCCGCTGCGCGAACATATCGAGCAGTACTTCCAGGCCGCCGGGGCCGGCGCCGAGCGGCGCATCCGGCTGTTCCGGCTGGCGTGGGACTTCCTAGGGTCCGACCTTGGCGGACGTGGCGAGCTGTACGAGCGCTTCTATCTGTCCGACTCGTGGCGGATGACCGCGCTCGCGTACCAGATCGCGGACAAGTCGTTCCCGGAGTCGCTGGTGGAGCAGTTCCTGACGGATTGATGGCCACCCCGACCGTCCTCATCAGCGGCGGGGGCTCCGGCATCGGCGCCGCGGTAGCCCGTCGTATGGCCGGGTCCGGATATCAGGTATGCGTGGGAGGCCGGCGGAGTGGGCCGATCGACGACGTGGCGTCCTCCACCGGCGGTCACGCGGTCAGCGCCGACGTGTCCGATGCGGACGGCGCCGCGGCCATGGTATCGGCGTGCATCGAGCGCTTCGGACGCCTGGATTCGCTTGTC
This sequence comes from uncultured Solirubrobacteraceae bacterium, assembly GCA_955652345.1. GTDB lineage: Bacteria > Actinomycetota > Thermoleophilia > Solirubrobacterales > Solirubrobacteraceae > Palsa-465. The sequence goes on from CATPBV010000171.1 coordinate 7,370, forward strand.
GTCAGCTCGGGCACGAGCGCGTCCGGCACCGTGGGTGAGCAGACGCTCGAGCGCTGGAGCGGCGTCCTCGCCACCAACCTCACCGGCGCGTTCCTCGTATGCCAAGCGGCGCTCCCACACCTGATCGAAGCACGCGGCGCGATCGTCACGGTCGCATCGCTAGCCGGATTGCGCGCGGATCCCGCCTCCGCGGCGTATTGCTCGTCGAAGGCGGGGCTGATCATGCTCACCAAGTGCATCGCGCTCGACTACGGGCCGCTCGGGGTGCGGGCCAACTGCGTGTGCCCGGGGTGGATCCAGACCGCGATGGCCGACGCGGCGATGGACGAGCTCGCTGCCCGGACGGCAATCGATCGCGACGGCGCCTACTCGCTGGCGGTGGCGCACGTGCCCGCCAGGCGTGCCGGGCGGGTCGAGGAAGCCGCCGAAGCGATCGCCTGGCTGGCCTCGCCCGCGGCCTCGTACGTCAACGGCGCGGTGCTGACGGTCGACGGCGGGGCCGCAATCGTCGACGCCGGTACGCTCGCGTTCGCGACCGATGGAGAGCCAGCTGTTGCGGGAGATGAAAACGAGAGGAGAGAGACATGAGCCAGGATCTCGACGCACGGCCCGGCGCGGGCGGCGACCTCGCCGCGAGCCTGTCAGGGCTCCCAGATATGGGGGTCCGCGCGGTGCGCCTTCAGTACGCCGACCTGCACGGGATCTGCCGCGGGAAGGACATCCCGGCTTCGGCGTTCGAGCAGGCCGCCGAGGAGGGCATCAACTTCGTCGCCGCGATCATGACCGTCGACCTCCGACACAATGTCGTGGCCGGTTTCGAGAAGGGCTTCCCGGACCTCCTCGCGCGGCCGGACCTGGGGACGCTGGTCCGGTTGCCGTGGGAGCCGGATGTGGCGGCATGCATCGTCGACCTGGAGAAGCACACCACCCACGAGCCCTACCCGGTCGACTCGCGGGGCGCGCTGAAGCGCGTCCTCGCCCAGTTCTCCGAGCTGGGCGTGTCGCCCGTGATCGGACCGGAGCTCGAGTTCTATCTCTGCGAACCAGATCCCTCGGCGCCGAACGGCTACCGGCCGTATGCATCTCAGGACAGCGGCGTCTACACCGTCGGGAACGTCGCCGATCCGCGAGGCACCCTATCGCGGATGCTCGACGCGGCGGTCGATCTCGGATTGGGCGCGCTCGCCGTCGCGCACGAATACGGCCGAAGCCAGTACGAGATCAACCTGCGGCATACCGCTGCACTCGATTCCGCCGACCGAGCGTTCAGATACAAGGCGATGGTCAAGGAGCTCGCGGCGCGCGACGGATTGCTCGCAACGTTCATGGGCAAGCCGTTCAACGGCGACGAGGGGTCCGGCTTTCACCTGCACTTGTCGCTGGTCGACGGCGACGGCGCCAACGCCTGTGAGGACCCGAGCGGCGCGCACGGGCTGACCGCGCTGACGCGGCACTTCATCGCCGGAGTCCTCGACCACGGGCCGGCGATGATGGTGTTCTTCAACCCGACCGTGAACGCTTACCGGCGGATCACCGCCGAGGCCCTCGTGCCGACGCGAAGCTGCTGGGGCCACGACAACCGGATGACGCTGGTGCGAGTGCCGATGGAGCGAGGCTCGGGCACGCGACTCGAGGTGCGCCTCGGGGACGGCACCGCCAACCCATACCTCGCCTACGCGGTGACGCTTGCGGCCGGCCTCGACGGCATCCGCCGCGAGCTCGAGCCACCCGAGCCACTCGAGGGGATGATCTACGACCTACCGGAGGAGACGCTGGGCGAGGCGCTGCCGACCACCTTCCAGGGAGCATTGGACGCGCTCGAGGACGACCCGGTGATCATCGAAGCGGTCGGCGAAGAGCTCGTCGACACGTTCAAGACGATCAAGGGCGCGGAGCTCGAGCGCTACCGCACGTGGGTGACCGACTGGGAGTTCGCGGAGTATGCCCCGCGGCTATGAGCTGATTGCGTCGGGGATCGGCTCGTCCAGCGGGGGTACGCCCTGGTGCTCGACCGCGTGGCGGGCCGCGAGACGCACTTGCTCGGGACGCGTGAGCTGGAGGATCGCGTACCAGACCGCGGAGATCACGATGCAGGCGATTGCGAAGAACACGGCGCGGTTGTTGGGGAAGGTCGGGAACGGAACCAGCGCGCCCCTGAAGGCGAGGATCGGCGTGGCAAGGCCAAGAGCCACCGCGATCAGCTTCCACCACAGCCCTCCCTCCTGACGACTCTGCCACACCAGCTTGAGCGCGAACAACGCCAGGAAGACGTAGATCAGCTCAACCAGCAGGCTCCCCGCCGACGTCGTGATGAAGAACGCCTCGATCGGGTCCGGAAGCATCACCGTCTTGCCGTAATGCGTCGTCCCCGCCCAGATCAGAAGCAGGATGCTCCAGATGGCGATCACGACGTTCCCGACCACCGGGGTGTCGTAACGCGTCGTCTTCGCGGCGAATCGCGGCAGGAGCCCGTCGCGCCCAAAAGCGAAGAGGATCCGGGACGCGGTCACCATGATCGCGATGCTGAGCGACAGCGCATCGAGGATGATCACCAAGTCGATCAGCACGCTCAGCCAGTTGCCGACGTAGGTGGTCGCGAGATCGCCCATCGGGCTTGCGGCGGCGAACCACGCGTTCTTGGCGAGCGCAGCCTGCCCGAAGCCGATCGTTGCGGCGTAGCACACGATCAGATAGAGGACGGCGCTGAGCGCGACGGCGCCGACCACCGCGACCGGGATCGACTTGCGCGGGTTCTCGGTTTCCTCGGCTATCGACGCGGCGGCCTCGAAGCCGATGAACAGCGTCACCGCGAACAGGATCCCGTGGAACACGCCGTTCCACGAGCTGTGGGACGTGCCGAACACCGCCAGCGTGTTCCCGCCGATGCCGCCCTTGGCGATGATCACGAACGCCAGGATCAGGAACGGGATCATCGACAAGGTGGCGAGCAGGAGGACGCCGCGGATGGCGAGCCGGACGCCGAAGTGATTGAGCGCGAACACGATCGCCAACCCGATGGCGCCTCCCAGCCACCACGGGACCGTGGTGTGGATGTGAGCCTGGAAGAACCCCTGCGTGAGGAACCCGAGGGCGATGTAGATCCCGCCCGCGCCGAGGAACATCGAGCCGAGGAGATAGACCGCGCCCGAGAAGATCCCGAAGGAGTTGTGCACGGCGTGGGAGAGGTATTCGAATATCGCGCCCGCGCCCGCGTACCGGCGGGCGTATACCGCGATCACGTAGCCCAGGCCGAGCGAGCCGATCGACCCCAGCACGATCGCGAGCGGAGTCGACCAGCCGGATACCGACGCCACCAGGCCACTGACGAGCCCGACGGAGAAGATCGGGCCGATCGCCAGCGCCTGACCAACCGCGTGCAGCGTGGTCAGTTGCCGCGCGCCGAGGTGTGCATCTGAACGGCGGGGCTCGCCGACAGCCTCAGTTGCCATTGCCTCTCCTTACCTTCTGCTCGCAGGCTTTCGGATACATTACTCATCCTGTGGAGTCTGAGTCAAGGGTACGCCGAACAGGGTAATTCTGGATACATTACGCAGAACGTGGTATCGTCCCGCCGCGATGGGAGCTAGCGGCACGGACCTGCTGGCGGTCGACCTGCTGGACCACGATCTGTTCGCCGACCACGAGCCGTGGGAAGCCTTCGACCTGCTTCAGCGCGAGGCGCCGGTCTACTTCCATCCCGAGCCCGGCGGCCGGGGCTTCTGGGCCCTCACCAAGTACGACGACGTGCAGGCGGTCCTGCGCGACACCAAAACCTTCTCCTCCGAGGTCGGCGGTGCCGCGACGATCGATGATCTTCCCGAGGACGTTCTCGCCGCGCGCCGCAACTTCCTCGAGTACGACCCGCCCAAGCACGGACGCTACCGGCGGCTGATCTCGACCAGCTTCACTCCGGGCGCCGTCGGGCGCTACGAGGAGTGGCTGCGCGGGCTTGTCTCGCTTCTGCTCGACCGCGTGTTGCCGCAGAATGAGTTCGACCTCGTCCACGAGCTCGCCGCCCCGATCCCGATCCGGGTCCTCGCCCACGTTCTGGGCCTCCCCGAGGAGATCCTCCCCAAGCTGATCGAGCTCGGTGACCGGCTGCTCGTCGACACCGAGCCTGAGTTCGTCGGTGAGCTGGCGTTCGAGCGCGAGCGCGAGGAGGATCGCTACAAGCCGTTCGGCTCGCCATGGGCGGAGGAGCTGTGCGCGATCGGCCGCCAGTTCTATGCCGACCGCCAGGCCTGCCCCCGCGAGGACGTGCTGACGTTGATCGCCTGCGCCGAGATCGAGGGCCACCCGCTCTCCGAAAGCGACCTCGACAACATGTTCGCGCTGCTAATCGTCGCCGGCAACGAGACGACTCGCCAGGCGATCAGCCTCGGCACGCTTGCGCTGGCGCACAATTCCGACCAGTACCAGCGACTGCGTGCCGACCGGAGCCTGATTGCGTCGGCTGTCGAGGAGCTGCTGCGCTACTCCTCGCCGGTGTGGTTCTTCCGCCGGACCGCCATGCAGCCGGTCAAGGTGCGCGACGTCGACATCGCCGCGGGCGACAAGGTCGTCGTGTGGTTCGCCGCGGCGAACCGCGATCCCGAGCACTACCCGGATCCGCACCGGCTCGACGTCGCTCGCAATCCCACCGACCAGCTCACGTTCGGCCGGGGCGGTCCGCATCATTGTCTCGGCGCCCACCTGGCGCGCATGGAAGTGCGCGTGTACCTGGAGGAGCTAGTGTCGCGGGTCGCGCAGATCGAGCTCGCCGGCGAGCCGGTGCGGCTGCGCTCGAACTTCACCAACGGGCTCAAACGGCTGCCCGTTCGGGTCGCCGTCGGTTGACTACGCCGGTGAGCTCCGGGCAGCGGCGCGTCCCTCGGTTCGTGCTCGTCCTGAGCGAGAACTGGACGATGACGCCACCGCGCGACCTGCGGGCGCTTGTGCGGATCGCCCAGGAGGCCGAGCAAGCCGGCATCGATGGCGTGATGCTGAGCGAGCACATCGTGCTCGGACCGAGCGCGGGAGCCGGCGGGCGCCCCGCCAATCCGCGCGACTATGCGGCCCCCGGAAACCAGGATCCCGACACTCCCTGGCCCGACTCGATCGTGCTCATGAGCGCAATTGCCGCAGCCACCAGCAGCCTGCGGCTGATAGCCGCCGCGATCATTGCGCCACTTCGCCACCCGCTGCTGCTGGCCCACCAGCTTGCGACGCTCGACCTGCTTTCCGAGGGCCGGCTCATCGTGCAGCCGACCGTCAGCTGGCATCGCGAGGAGTACGCAGCACTCGGCGTGCCGTTCGGGCATCGTGGCGAGCTGCTCGACGACCATCTCGCCGCATGGCACGAGCTGTGGCGGAGCACGCCGGCGAGCTTCGAAGGCCGGCACTACCGCTTCAGCGACGTCTACCTGATGCCGAAGCCCTACCGCCCCGATGGCCCGCGCCTGTGGTTCGGTGGGACCACCGTCGGGCCGTGGATCATCAGGCGGCTCGTCGACTACGGCCATGGCTTTCATCCGTTTGGACAGCCCACGGCTGAGGAGATGCTGCCGCTGCGCGACGCGATGGCGCAGGCGGGGCGGGATATGGACGAGCTCGAGATCGTGGGCGGGATCCGAGGGCGGTTCCCGGACCAGGGTGGTGTGGCCGATCTCGCCGAGGCAGCGGAGTCGATCCCGGCGCAGCTCGCCGCGGGCTACACGACGATCTGCTTCAAGCCCTCCCAGTACACCGACGACCCCGCCGACGTCGGGGGGCTGTGTCGCCAGCTCGTTGACGCTACCTACTGAACAGCGCGGTCCGCTCGCACACGGTCTTCACGTCGCAGTAGAAATCGAAGGAGTGCCGCCCACCCTCCCGGCCGATCCCTGAGTCCCGGGCACCTCCGAAGGGCGTCTCGAGGTCGCGGACGTAGAAGCAGTTGACCCACACCGTGCCAGCGACGAGCGCCGCGCTGACCCGATCCGCGCGGCGCTCCGAGCCGGTGAAGATGGTGGCCGCGAGACCGTATTCGGTGCTGTTGGCCAGCTCGATCGCCTCGTGGTCGTCGTCGAAGCTCTGGAGCGTGAGCACCGGGCCGAATACCTCGCGCCGAAGGATCTCCGCCCCAGCCGGAATGTCGGTGAACAGCGTCGGCGCGTAGTAGAGCCCGCCGAGTGAATGCCCGCCGAACGCGAGCTTGGCACCAGCCGCGATCGCGCGCTCGACGTGGCCCGTGACTCGCTCGAGCGCCACGGGGTGGATCAGCGGTCCGTAGGTCGTATCCGGGTCACGCGGATCACCCACCCGGATCTCCTGGACGCGAGCGGCGAAGCGATCGAGGAAGTCGGTCAGGGCGCCGCGCGCCACCAGCAGCCGGGTGCCCGCGAGGCAGACCTGCCCTGAGTTGTCGTACTGGTAGGCCGCGGTCGCTGCGGCCGCGTCCAGGTCCGCATCGTCGAACACGATGAACGGGGACTTGCCGCCTAGCTCGAACGAAACCGGGGTCAGGTTGGCGGCGGCGTCGCTGTACACAGTCCGGGCGGTGGTGGGCGCGCCCGTGAACGCCACGCGGTCGACATCGCGGTGTCCGGTGAGCGGCGCCCCGGCGCCCGCCCCGGTCCCGTGCACGATGTTCAGCACACCGGGCGGAAGGCCCGCTTCCGCAGCCAGATCGCCGAGCATCGAGCAGGTGAGCGGCGCCCATTCCGGCGGCTTGAGCACGACGCTGTTACCCGCTGCCAGAGCCGGGCCAACGCGCCAGGTGGCGAGCATGAACGGCGCGTTCCACGGGGTCGAGATCGCCACCACCCCGCAGGGGTCGTACCTGACCCGGTTGCGCTCACCGCCGGGTAGGGTGCGCGGCGGCTCGTCGAGGCGCTCGACGGCGAAATCCGCGAAGAAGCGAACGTTGTTGGCGGCGCGGGGCAGGACCCGCAGCTGCATCGCCTCGAGCAGCGAGCCGTTGTCGATGCACTCCACCTTCGCGAGGTCGGGAACCGCGGCATCGATCGCCTCGGCGAGCCGCGTGAGCGGCTCGTGGCGACCCTCGGGCCCGAGCGCGGCCCACGCAGGAAAGGCCCGGCGCGCCGCGGCGACCGCGAGATCGACCTGAGCGCGGCCCCCGCCGGCGACCTCGGCCAGCTTCCAGGAGTCCCAATCGATCGGGCTGCGCACTTCGAACCGCTCCTCGGAGCCGACGCGCCGGCCGTCGATGTAGTGGTCCAGGGGAATGCGGATGCCCTCGACGAGGCTCTCCGCTTTCGCGCTCACGGCGCGGAACGTTAGCCCGGCGGAGCGCTCGGCCATGAGCTCGTGCCCCGCCGCGGGATAACGTCCGATCCGATGGAGACGTTCGAGGCCGAGGTGATCATCCGCCGCGCGCGGTTCGTCAACGACGAGACAGGCTGGGCCGTGCTCGAAGGGAGCACCGCCGATGGCGCGACCGTCGTGCTCGTCGGCATGCTCCACCACCTCGATGAGCGCGAGCGGGCCGAGGTCGTCGGCACCTGGGTCAACGACAACCGCTTCGGGATGCAGGTCAAGGTTTCGCAGGCGACGCCGCTCCCGCCCTCCGACGACGAGGCGCTGACGGCCTACCTGCGCCGGATCAAGCACGTCGGCGAGAAGCGCGCCCGCCGGCTGATCGAGCGCTTCCACGGCGAGGACGTGCTCGCGGCGATCGACCGCGATCCTCCCGGCGTGCTTGCAGCGGCCGGGCTCCCCCGCGGCGCGATCGCGGAGGCGGTGAGCTCGTGGGAGCGGATCCGGGTGACGCGGCAGCTCCACCTGCTGCTCGCCCCCCACGGTCTCGCCTATCTGGTCACCAAGATCCACGAGGCGTTCGGCGACGGCGCCCATCGCGTCGTCAGCGATCACCCGTACGAGCTCACCAGCGTGTTCGGAGTCGGGTTCCTGACCGCAGACCGGATCGCGCGGGGGATCGGCGCCGAGGTGGACAGTCCCGAGCGTGCACGTGCCGGCGCAATCCACGTGCTCTCCGAGACGGAGCGGAGCGGCAGCACGTGCCTGCCTGCGCGGCAGCTGACCGCCTCATTGACGGAGCTGCTTGGAACCGCGGTGGACGAGGATCTCATCGACGACCTCGTGACCAGAGGCGACCTCGTCCGCGACGACGGCTGGGTCTATCGCCGACAGACCGCCGAGCTCGAGGCCGAGCTGGCAGAGCGAGTCGCCAATCTGGTGGCGGACCGTCCTGGAGGGCGGCTCGGCGAGCTCGGCCAGCAACCATGCGACGGCGTCGGGTCGGAGCTGACCCCTGAGCAGTGGACGGGGGTGGGGGGCGCCTTCGAGCACCGCCTGTCGCTGATCACCGGCGGCCCCGGCACCGGCAAGACCGCTTCGATCCGCGCGATCGCGGCGCTGTCGTCACGGCAGGGCGCACGTGTCCAGCTGGTCGCTCCCACCGGACGCGCCGCGGTGCGGATGAGCGAGGCGAGCGGGCTCACCGCGAGGACGGTGCATTCGGCGCTCGGCTGGATCCCGGGTGAAGGACCGACGCATGACGAGGACGACCCGCTGCCGTGCGATCTGCTGATCGTCGATGAGACCTCGATGGCCAGCCTCGAGCTGCTGGTGACGCTCCTGCGGGCGGTCGGCACCCGCGCCCACGTGGTGCTCGTCGGGGACGCCGACCAGCTGGCTCCGGTGGGCGCCGGCAAGCCGTTCGCCGAGCTCGTCGCCTCTGGGATCGTCTACACCGCGCGGCTCACCCACATCTTCCGCCAGGCCGCAGGGAGCATGATCGTGCAGGGGGCGCATGCGATCCGCCGGGGAAAGCTTCCCGACTTCGCGGCGCCGCCCGAGATGCGGCGTGACCTGTTCCTGATCGAACGCGCCCAGCCAGAGAAGGCGCTGCGCGAGATCGTCGAGCTCGTGTGCGACCGGCTCCCCGCCCATTACGGAGTCGACCCGGTCGTCGACATCCAGGTGTTCGCCCCGGTTTATCGCGGCGAGCTTGGCATCGACGCGCTCAACGAGGCGCTCCGCGAGCGGCTGAACCCCGACGGCGAGCCGGTCCGTGGCGGGCGGCTTCGGATCGGCGACAAGCTGATGATGACCGGGCGCAACCTCCACGATCTCGGACTGATGAACGGCACGCTGCTGCGTCTGCTCGACGAGGTCGAAGGCTCAGGCGGCGACGACGCGGCATTGCTCCTGGCCGGCGAGGGCGCCGTCTTTCGCCTCCCGCCCGAGGAGTCGCACGCGCTGCGTCTGGCGTATGCCTGTTCGGTGCACCGCGGCCAGGGGATCGAGCTGCCGATCGCCGTGATCGTCGCTCACCGCGCCGCCGGGGCGTTCTTCCTGCGCCGCGAGATGCTCTACACGGCGGTCACGCGCGCCTCGCTGGCGACGGTGATCGTCGGGACTCGCGAGGCGCTCGCACGGGCGGTCAGCACGCCGGACACCGGCCGGAGGCACAGTCGGCTGGTCGAGCGGCTGGCCTCACTCGGACGGCGAGCGGCCGGCCCCGCCACCGCGTAGGCTCCTGACTGGTGGCCGCACGCGCTGACAGCCCCCGCAAGCGACACGCGCTCGAGCTGTTCTCGGGCCTCCCGGCTCACTACGGCCGGATGGGCGCGATGCTCAGCTTCGGCCAGGACCCTCGCTGGCGACGGACGCTCGTGCAAGCGATCGCGCCCCAGCCCGGAGAGCGGGTGCTCGACGTCGCGACCGGGACGGGGCTCGTGGCGTTCGAGCTGGCCCACCGTGGGTGCGAGGTCGTGGGGGTCGATCAGAGCGAGGCCATGCTCGCCGGGGCCCGCGCCGCGCTCGAGCGGCGCCCATCGCTCGCGCACCGGGTCCGTTTCATCCGCGGCGAGGCCGAGGCACTGCCGTTCGAAGACGGCGAGTTCGACGCCCTCACCTTCACCTACCTGCTGCGCTACGTCGACGATCGGATGGCGACGATGCGCGAGCTCGCCCGCGTCGTCAAACCGGGGGGACGGATCGGCATGGTGGAGTTCGGCGTGCCCAGCGCTCCGGCGCTGCGGGTGGCCTGGAGGGTGCATACCCGAGCGGCGCTCCCGGCCGTCGGCAGCCTGGTTTCTGGAGCCTGGCGTGAGGTGGGTCGGTTCCTGGGTCCGAATATCGAACAGCTGCACGAGCACGAGCCAGACCTGGCGAGGCTGTGGGAGGCCGCCGGCATCACCGATGTCCGGCAGCGGGGCATGAGCTTCGGGGCCGGGCTCGTGATGTGGGGCACCGCCGGCTAGGTATGGCGACCGCGCCCCGCGAGCTCCAGGGTCCGGCGTTCTACGCGCTCCGGCGAGGCGGCTGGCGCGATCTTGCCACGCTCCTGCATCCCCCCTACACCGCCTGGCACCTCAGCTATGTGGCGCTCGGCGCGGCGGCCGCGCCGGTGATTCACCTGGATCGCCTCGGGGCCGCGCTGGGCGCGTTCTTCCTCGCGGTCGGCATCAGCGCCCACGCGCTCGACGAGCTCCGCGGACGCCCGCTGAACACCGCGCTCGGACGCCGGACGCTGGTGGCGATGGCGACGCTGGCACTCGCAGGCGCGGTCGCCATTGGCGTCGCCGGGATGTTGATCGTCTCGCCGTTGCTGGCGCCGCTCGTGCTCGCCGGGGCGCTGATGGTCCTTGCCTACAACCTCGAGCTCGCGGGCGGCCGTTTCCACAACGATGCGTCGTTCGCATTCGCCTGGGGCGCGTTCCCGGCGTTCACCGGCTACTTCGTGAACGCACTGACGATCCGGCCGGAAGGCATCCTCGTCGCGGGCGCGTGCTGCCTTCTGAGCGTCGCGCAGCGGCGGCTCAGCACTCCGGCGCGCGAGCTCCGTCGCCGGACGGCAACCGTGACGGGCGAGCAGGTGCTGAACGATGGGCGCGTGATCGAGCTGACCGCTCAAAGGCTTGCGGATCCGCTGGAGGGGGCGCTGTCCGTGATGTGGATAGCGCTGGTCCTGCTCGCGGCCGCGCTGATCGCCGTTCGGATGTAGCGATTTCCTGCCTCGTCGGTAGGTTTCGCACATGTATGTAGAAGGCCTGGATCACGTCCAGCTGGCGGCGCCGCCGGGATGCGAGCCCGACGCGAGAAGGTTCTTCGGCGAGCTGCTCGGGCTGCGCGAGGTGCCCAAGCCCGCGTCGCTCGCTGCGCGAGGCGGTGTCTGGTTCTCGCTCGGCGACCAGGAGCTGCACATCGGCGTGCAAGAGCACTTCGTCGCGGCGGAGAAGGCACACCCCGCGCTGCGCGTGGATCCGGCCGGGCTCGAGTCACTGGCCGCGCGCTTGGTCAGCGCCGGGGTCGAGGTCTCGTGGGACGCTGAGCGCGAGGACATGCGACGCTTCTTCGCGCGCGATCCGTGGGGGAACCGAATCGAGCTGTGCGCGGGCTCGTCGCCGCCATGACGCGCGCCTGGAGGCCCGCGCTCCTCTCGCCTGAGAGTGCCGTCGCGCTGGGAATGACGGTTTACGTCCGCTCGCGCTTTCGGCTTCGTTGTTACGGAGCCGAGCGCCTTAGCAGCGCGCCCGGGACGATCGTCGCCGTGAGCCACCGCAGCGACGATGACGTGCCGGTCCTGGCCGCCGCGCTTTACACGCAATGGGCCCGTGCAGTCGCGCAGGGACGGCCATGGCCGACGTTCGTCGCCCGCGACGACCTGTTCCTGCGCGGGTTCCTGGCGGGCTGGCAGCCTGGGCTCCCGATCGGCGTGCGGCGCGCGCTGTTCAGGATGCGGATCAGCCGTCCGCTCGAGCGGCTCCAGTGCGTCCCGGTTCGCGAGCCCCGCCGGATGCGGCTGGTGGAGCTGCTGCTCAGCGACCCCGATCGTGAGCTCGACGGGTGGCTTCCGGCCGAGCTCGAGCGTGCGCTCCTCAAGCGGGCCCGAGCACTGGGCCGGCCGCAGCCACGGGCCGGCGGCGAGGTGATCGACGCGGCGTACGCCGACGTGCTGTGGGAGCCGGTGGACCGCGACCAGACCCACGATGCCACTGCGGCGTGGCGCGCCCACCTGGACCGCGCGGTCGCGGACTTCCGCCGGATCGTCGAGATCGTCAGACGAGGCGATCAGTTGGTGATCTTCCCCGAGGGCGACACCTCGCCCGACGGGCAGATCGGCCCGATCCGCCCCGGCCTCGGGACACTTGTTCGCCGCGGCGGAGCGCGGCTGATCCAACCGGTGTCGATCGCCTACGACCCGCTGGTGAGCGGCCGACCGCGCGCTTATGTAGCAGTCGCGCGGGCGCTCGAGATAACGAGTCCCACGTCGGGGCCCGGGAACGGCGCGGAGCGAGGGCGCGCGGTCACCGAGGCCCTGCGAGAAGGCACTCCGCTCACACCCGGCCAGCTCGCAGCCAGCGCCCTCCATCGCGGGCTGACGACCAACGCGTTTCTCGCCGAGGCCGAGGACTACCTGACGCATGCGCGCACGAGCGGTCGCCCGGTGGAGCCTGAGCTCGAGCGGCGGGGAAGCCGGCGGATTCTGCTCGAAGCACTGCGCAGGGCAGACCGCCTGGGCACGCGAGACCCGCTGATCCAGCGCCTGGCCGGCGAGTTTCGCAGCGCGCACGAGACCCCCCCGTGAACTCCCGCGGGCGCAGGCGCGCGGCGTTGCTCATCCTTGGCTCGGTGCTCGCGACCGTGGCCGTGGTCGCGATCATCGGCCAGGCCGCCCATTTCACCGAGCTGCTGAGGCGACTCCGAGGCGCCTCGGTCGGATGGCTTGCGGTTTGCGCAGCCGGCCAGCTGTTGGCGTTGACCGGGTACATCGTCTCCTACCAGGCCGTGGCCCAGGTCTCGGATGGCCCGCGACTGCCGGCGAGCGTCGCCGTGCGCGTCGTCGGCCTGTCATTCGGGGCGTTTGCCGTCGCGACCGCGATCGGCGGCCTGTCGGTCGATTTCTGGGCGCTCTACGAGGCCGGCGATCCGCCGGTGATCGCGAGTGCGCGGGTGATTGCGGTCGAGACGATGCGTTGGGCGGTGCTGGCCGTCGCTCTGTTCGTAGCCGGTATCGCGGTCCTTCTGGGGGTGAGCAGCCGGCCGCCATGGCCGGTAGCGGCCGCCTGGGCAGCTGCGATGCCGGCCTGCTTCGCGGGTGCGTTCTGGATCAGCTCGTCGCCTCGCCGAGAGCGGTTCGCGCCCGGAAATGGTGGGCGTCTCCGACAGGCACTCGGCATCGCGATCCAAGGACTCGTGTACCTGCGCGAGCTGATCGCCTCGCCTGGACCGCTGCGCCGGAGGGCGCTGTTTGGCGCGCTGATCTTCTGGCTGGGCGACCTGATATGCGCCTACGCGGCGCTCCGCGCGTTCGGGACGGCGGTCGCGGTGATCGCGCTGATCCTCGGCTACGCCACCGGCTACCTCGCGGAGGCGCTGCCGCTCCCCGCCGGAGGGTCGGGCGGGATCGAGGCCGCGATGACCGGCGGGTTCGTGCTCGCAGGCGCCCCGCTCAGCAGCGCGCTCCTCGGGGCAGTGACGTTCCGGCTGTTCAACTTCTGGCTGCCCGCGCTGACAGCAGTTGCGTCGGCGCTCACAGTGCGCGGGCTTCGGGAGCGCCTCCAGGAGATCGCGGCCGCACGACAGGCCTCATAGGCCTCGGCGCCCCCCGGGAGGTGGCAGCGCGCACCTAACAGCTAGGCCGCCGCTGGCACGGGTAGTCTCGACCGCGAAGGTCAGTGGTGACTCGAGGGACACGGATACTGCTGCTGGCGATCCTGTTGGTGATCGTGGTGCTGGTCGCCCTCGTGGTATTGGGCGTCCTGCCCGTCGCCATCATCTGGGTCATCGTGGGTGCCGTGGTGCTACTGCCCATGATGTCGATGGCGAAGGGTCGATCGTCGACTGGCCCCCGCGACATGTAGCGGTCCGCAGGTCGCGCAGGCCGTACGCGTGAGTCGTCAGCCTTCGATCAGGAGGCCGCTCCTGTATGGGATTGGCTCACGATGATCGAGGCCGCCTGGTGAAGATCCTGCGCCTGACGGGGCACGCCGCTCGCCTCTGATCGCACGAGGATCGCGGAGATCCCGACTGCCTCCGCGCCCGCTACGTCCGCCACCGGGTTGTCTCCGACCATCCACACCTGATCTGGCCGGCCGCAGCTCTCGAGGGCGATCTCGAACGACTTGCGATTGGGCTTTTCGTACCCCATCGCGGCAGAGGTGTGTACCTCGTCGATCAACGAGTCGAGGCCTAGAGCGTTGGCCATGGCCGGCAGCTCGGGCACATGGTTGGAGAGGATCACGTGGCACCAACCCTCAGACCGCAGACGCCGGAGCACCGGCAGCGTGTCGTCGAACCGCCGCCAGCCGCGCCCAGCATCGACGAAGCGCTCCGGTCTGAGCAGGCTGCATCGACTCCGTGCCCGGCAGCGTGCTCGTCGAGTATCTCGATCAGGCACCCGCGCCACATCCCCGGCCGGAAAGCAAGCGTCCCGTCGAAGTCCCACAAGATGACGCCGGTCACGAGGCCAGCTTAGGCGGACAGGGTCGAGACCACGGCCGCGCTCGCGCGCAGTCAACCGCTGCTGGCGACCGCGACGCCTGCCTGATCGAGCGCCGCCAGTACCGCGTCGGCCCAGAGCTGGATCGCCCGCGCGCGGCGATACGCGCGCTGCAACGGGAACTCGAGCGTGAATCCGATCGCACCCACCACCTGCTGGCAGTAAGCGGTCGCCTGGCACAGCGCCGGGCCCGCGTACGCGAGCGACTCGGCACCCGGCCGGCTGGCCGCCAGCAGCGACAACCCTCGCACGGTGGTCGCGACCTCGGCGAGCATCTGCTGCACAGGCGCCAGCGCGGTCAGCGTCGACCCGAACGCCCGCCGCCCGTGCGCGTACTCGAGGGTCAGCTCGAGCGCGCGCTCTCCGACGCCGGCGCAGTAGCCAACCGACGCGGCGACCCATGCCGCCACATGTGCCCTCGCTTCCATTGGCGGCAATCTGCGCTCGGCGACTGCTTCGAGCACCCGGTGCGCTCCGATCGAGTCGCCGTACGGGACTGGCTGGGCACGCATCACGCGCATCAGCGTCACCCCGCCGGCATCGATCCTCACCGCGTGCCCATCGTGATAGCGGACCAGGTCGCCCACCAGGGGACTGCCGCCGAGGAGCCTGTCGACCTCGCACAGCGGCGCCAGCCTGCGTCCCAGCCCGACGCCCGCGGGCGCGGCGAACGGCAGCAGCGCCAGGTCGGTGCCGAGCGACGGCCAGCCGGCCCGCTCGAGCGCGGCGGTCAGCTCCGGGCAGCGATCATCGGCGGCCTGACCCGGTCGCCACGCCGCCGCCTCGGGCAGCGTCCTCGCGACCGCGGTCGCGACCGTCTCGGCGAACGTCCGGACCTCGTCGAGCGTTGTCATCGGAGCGACCGCGCCCGAAGCTCGTCGAGGATCTCGGCGGTGTGCTGCCCGAGCGCCGGCGCGGGCCTCGTGACCGGTGTGGGGTGACCGTCGACCTTGAAAACCGACCCGAGCTGGCGTACACGTCCCACTCCCGGCGGATCGAGCGAAGCAACAAGCCCATTCGCCTGCGCCTGCCGGTCGTCGTAGAGCTGGTCGAGGATCCGCACCTCGGCGGCGGGTGCGCCGGCGTCGCGGAGTCGTTCGATCCACACGGCGAGCGGCAACGTCGCAAACACGCTCTCGAGGCGGCGGACGTGCGCGACTCGCTGCGCCCGCTCGAGCTCGTCGGCCGGCGGTGCCTGGGGGTTTTCGACGTGCTTGTCGGTGGTGCCGGTCACGACTAGGACCGCTCGCCGTTGAGCCTCATTCAGGCAGGCGACGACGAAGAACCCGTCCGCGGCTCGGTACGCGCGGTAATACGGCTCGAGCTCATCGGCGGCGATCGTGCGGCTCGCATGCGCGTCGAGGTCGGCCGCTGTCGCGAACGGCGGGCCGGCAGCTCGCGCCTCCCGCGCGGGCGTGTCGATCGCCTCGACTGACACGAATCGCTGCGTCTGGACCGCGAGAGCCGCGCCGAGCAACGAGACCTCGAGGGCCCTCCCGCCCTCGCCGGCGCCCGTGTCCGCGCGCCCGATGGCGACCAGACCCGCCAGGACCGCGAGCGCAACGAGGAGACCCGCGGTGAAGTCCGCCATCGCGATCCCGCCGGCGCGGCGTGGGACCGAGTCGCCCGGCCGGACGTCGGCGAGCAGCAGCCCCGAGAGTGCCTGCGCGACAAGATCGAACGCTTTCAGCTCCGCGTCGGGGCCGTCGGTCCCGAATGCGGACACGCAGCACCACACGGCGCGGGGGTTGATCGCCTTGACGCTCGCCCCGTCGAGCCCAAACGCCGCCGCGGTCTGGAGGGGGAAGTTGTGGACCACGGCGTCGGCGCCCGCGATCAGCCGCTCGGAGTCGCCGCGACCCTGCTCCGTCTTCAGATCGAGGACGATCGAGCGCTTGTTGCGGTTCAGCGCGTAGAAGTAGCGGCTTTGACCCTTTCTGAAAGGCTCGTAGCGGCGCCAGGCGTCGCCGCTCGGCGGCTCGACCTTGACCACGTCGGCGCCGAGGTCGGCGAGGAGCATCCCCGCAAACGGCCCCGCCACGTACTGCGCGTACTCGAGCACGCGGATGCCGGCGAGCGGCAACGGCGGTGTGGCGTGCTCGTGGGTCACGTCGGACACCCGAGCCCCCGGCGCGCGATCACCAGTCGCTGGACCTCAGCGGCTCCGCCCGCGATCGTCGTCGCGACCGTGGCGCGGATGAAAGCCGCGACCCGCCCCCGCGTCGTCTCAGTGCCCTCCTCGAG
>CATPBV010000172.1 GCA_955652345.1 uncultured Solirubrobacteraceae bacterium
AAGGTGCAGGCATCTGCCCTGAGCTTTCCATGGTCGCGCTTTCGGCGCCGCCGTTGGATTTCCTGCCGCTGGACTTGCCCAGCCAGCCCGTTGTGCTGGTGCCCCACCGCGGCGTGAAGCCTCTCACGGTCGCGCCTCTTCGTGGGAGCGACGGTTGACGTGAGCTCGGCGAGGGGTGGCGGCGCGGTGTAGCCGTTACCCCTCGCTCGACTGCTTGCAGGGTTAATGCGCTATGCGCTTTCGGGCGCGATCTGCGGTGGCGGGCGGTTGCCGTGGGGGCGCGCTTCGCCAGGGTCGTCGCGACGGATGGCCGGCTTGAAGTGAGATTCTGGACAAGTTGGGCGGGAAGCCGCGGACCCCGTTCATCAGTAGGGAAGATCTTGCTTTCCGCGCTGAGGAGGGGACGCAACCTGCGCGCCCGAGATTCTCGTGGCGGACTCAGAGCAGGGCTCCGCCGCGACTCGCAAGGGCTGCCGGATCACGCCTGGAGCGGCCATATCGCGGCGCCCGTTCGCGTGGCCGCTTGAGTGCTGCAGCAGAAGCCGAGTCGCTCGGCGTCGCGCTTGGCGAGGCGTCCCCGGTGCCGGCCTCGTACCGAGGCAATGCCCAGGCACAGCGGCCGGGCCGATCGACCAACCGGCGCTATCGAGATTCGTCCGATAGGCCACTGCTGAACTCATCGACCGAGGCCGTCGCTGTTGTGCGATGCGGTAGTTAGCGTAGGGGTAAGCCGAGCGGATTGCGGACGCTCGCATTCCGTAGGGGAGCGGTCGTGTCGTTGGCGTCAGGTGGCGCGTCCTCGCTGCTCGTTCCACGGGGCAAGCTTCTGCGGGTCCTCGCCACTGGGCAGTGTGGATGAGAGCGCCGACACTCCGGCTCGGTGTCGGCTTGTAGGCGTTCGGGTTCAGTTCCCGCCTCTTCGAGTTGCGAGGTTTCGCGACCTGTCAGCTAGCCGACTTTGAGGATGTTCGCTGTTGACGGTACGCCTGTCGCGTCGAGGAGGAAAAGCATGTAGGCGCCTGGTGGGGCGATGTTACTGTTGGGCGGAAGGGTCACTGTCAGATCGCTCGCGGTTGTGCTGAGAATCTCAAGGCCGACGTAGCGCTGGTCCATGTGGAAGTTGTGGGTGACTGCGCCGGCTCGGATTAGCGCCACCTTGGCGATCTCACCGGGGGCCGGGCACCCGATCGTGATGTTCTGACCGTACCCTCCGTTCGCTGGCGCGGAGGAGATCTGTGGGCGGGCGCCGGCGAACAGGTAGGGCGGGGAGAAGAGCTCGAGTCGGTGTTCGAAGTATTTGTAGGGGTCGCGCTGGAACTGCCCGTCCTTACCGCCGCGCATCACGCGGCCGTCGGGGAGCAGCAGCGCGGTCGAGTGGTAGAGGTGAGCGCAGTTGATCGGCGCCAGCTCGGTCCACGTGTCCGTGGACGCCTCATAGAGCTCTGTGGGCAGGACCGGGTCGACCGCCACGTCTGATTTGCCGGTGGAGCTGCCGCCGACGACGAGCACGCTGCCGTCGGGTAGCAGCACGCTGTCGCACAGCACGCGGGGGTGGTGCATCGCCGCGACGTACTGCCAGCCGGGGTGCGTGACCCCGAGGTCTAGGAGCTCCACTGTGTTCGTTGAGGGATCGTCGTCGTGGCCGCCTTGGTAGAAGACTTCTCGGTCAACCCCGCCGCCGCCGATCGCCATCACTCGGACGCGGTAGCCGTCGGCGGGAAGCAGCGGCAAGAGCACGCACGTGCCCTGGCCGGGATACGTGCGCGACTGGTTGCGCTGGGCCTTCAGGATCGTCGCGTCCCAGTGCCCCGGCGTGCCGGGGTGCCAGAACCGCGTCGAATTGCGGCAATGGACCATCAGGCGTCCGTCGGGCAGCACCAAGTTCCACGGGTAGAGGTCGATCTCCTGGTGACCTGCCGGGAAGTGAGGCGAGAACGGCGACGGCGTGGCCTCTTCCGCGGAGAGCCGGTGGCCGGCAGGCTTGCTGACATCAAATACCTGAACCGTCGCGTTGACGGGATTGGTGGCGCTGATCGGGCCGGTGCCTTGTGATCCCGACATCACCGCCGCACGCCCGTCGGGCAGCACCGTCGCCGTGGGGTACCAGCGCCCGTGCGGCATATCGTCGTGGTGCGCGAGCGTTACGGTTGCCGGGTCGAACAGGTGGATCGCCTTTACCTCGTCGCCGTGGCCGCCCATGATCACGAGCTGCCCGTCGGGCAGCAGCACGTGGCCAGAGCAGAACAAGTGATGCTTGGTCGCAGGGCTCGCGGTCGTGCCGGTCTCGGGATCGATCACGAACGCGCCCGGGTCGGGGCCCATCCCCAGGTCGCCGAACCCAAAGCAGAACGCGCGGCCGTCGCCGAGCGTCGAGACGTGAATCGCGGACGGGCCGCCCGGCTTGAAAACGACGTCGCACCGGCCGTAGGTCGCTGGGTCCAGCGAGGCCTGACGCCACGCTGGGTCCGGGCCATGCCACGTCCACCCGCCCCCCGCCACGTCCGCGAAGTAGTGGTCAAGGCCGCCATCCAGGCGTGCGACCACCTCGAGATTGCCCGCGCCGAAGTTGCCCTGGATGAGCCCGACGGCGCGCACAGTGCCGGTGCCAAGGGCGACCGGTCCGCTCCAGTGCGCCGCATCATCACGGCTCCAATGGCCGAGCCCGCCAGCCGCGAGCGGAGCGACCACCTCGAAGGTGCCGTCCTTCGCTTGGACAAACCCGGGCTGCCCCGAGACGCCTGCACCGGGAATCGCGATCGGCCCGTGCCAGACCTGCGCGGGGT
>CATPBV010000173.1 GCA_955652345.1 uncultured Solirubrobacteraceae bacterium
CCACTCTCCCGTTGCGCAGCGCGGCAAGAAGCGCGCCTTCAGCTCATCTGAGCCGAACAGCTTGATCGGCAGCGTCCCGAGGTCCTGGATCATCAGGATCAGCGCGGTGGAGGCGCACGCCTTGGCGATCTCCTCGATCGCCATCGCCAGCATCAGCGTGCCGGTGCCGGTCCCGCCGTGCTCGACGTCGAACGGCAGCCCGAGGACGTCGTGCTCGGCGAGCAGCGCGCGGAGGTCGTGCGGGTACTCCGCCCGCTGGTCGATCTCCGCCGCGCGGGGTGCGATCCGCTCCCGGGCGATCTGACTGATCGTCTCGCGGAAGTCGAGGTGTTCCTGCGGAATCGTGTACAGATCGGCCAGCGCGGACATCCTGCGCTGATCGTACGCGACCGCCCCGGGGCTACTAGAGGCCGGCGGGGTGGCGAACCACGTAGTTCCCGCCGTCCGCCAGGTTTCCGACGGGGTCCGAGCGCCAGCGCGGACCGCTGCCGGCGGGGATGTTCGGGCCGCCGAAGTTGGCGGTGTCGAACGCGCGTCCTGCGACCACGATCCAGGTGTGCCCGGCGTTGGCGTAGATCGTTATCCAGCGTCCCCTCCCGGGGCTGCCGTAGGACTCGAGCTCGGTCGAGTCCTCGGGCGCGGATAGCAGACCTGCGCCATGCAGGGCGTAGCTGACGGCGCCTGAGCAGTCATAGCCGGAGTCGTTCCAGGTACCGTGGCCGCCGCCGTAGATGTATGGCTTGCCGATGATCCGGTTCGCCGCTGC
This sequence comes from uncultured Solirubrobacteraceae bacterium, assembly GCA_955652345.1. GTDB lineage: Bacteria > Actinomycetota > Thermoleophilia > Solirubrobacterales > Solirubrobacteraceae > Palsa-465. Next base: position 767 of record CATPBV010000173.1, read on the forward strand.
GATGACCGTGTTGACGATCGCAGGGGCCCCAACCGGCGCGGTCGCGGTGCCGTCGGGGTTGATCCGAGTCTTGCCGACCACGGGCACCGAGAGGAGCGCCGCGACCGCGGCGCGCAGCAGTTTCTCGGCCCGGATCGTGACGATCGCGTTCGGCCTCAGCCCGTGGGCGAGCTTGAAGGCGATCACCGCCTGCTGCGTCTGAGACCCGTAGTTGCCATCGATCGCCGCCGGGAATCCGGCGATCGTGAGGTAGTCCTGGAGGACCCGCACGTCATGGCCGCTCATCCCCGGGCGGAGGATGCGGTCGCCCAGGTGCCGAGAGTCACCGGGGAGCTTCGCCGAACTCCCCGATCCGGGCCCTGACGTCGGTCCGCTGAGGGACACTCCGCCGGAGCCGCCCGAGCCGCCCGAGCCGCCGATCTGATGGCCCGTTTGCCGATGGTGGTGATGGCGGTTCGAGGCAGCCGCAGGGCCGGCAGCGATCAGCATTGCTGCCAGAGCCAGCGCCCCTATCGAGCGGGCGGCATGCGCGACACCTGGGTGCGACAACTCAGATCCCTTCTCTTTCGTTGCCTACGGGGTTAGCTGTCGGGCTCGCGCTGAAAGAGTCGCGCTACGCCGGAAATCCGGCGACTCGCCCCTGGAGCCTCGCGGCCCCAAAGGTTCCCCCGTTCTCCAGGCGCCTTGGCGTCACGGAGATTCGGCTGGGCTGTATTTCGGCTCGCCAGCCTATAGCACCTGCAAGATCGATGTCACGGTTGTTGTTATGGAGCCCTCGCGGAGGATTCGAGGTGGGCGCGGCGAGACCGCTAGATTCGAACTTCGATGGAGCCCGACCTCACTCCCGCTCAGGTTGCAGAGCTGCTCGCCCGAGGCGAGGTCGAGCTGATCGACGTCCGCCAGCCCGAGGAGCGCGAGGTGGGCCGGATCGCGGGCGACAGCCACGTCGAGCTGAACGAGCTCGGCGAGCGCGCGCCGTCTATCCCCAGGGAGACCCCAATCGTCTTTTACTGCCGGAGCGGGGCGCGCTCGGCGATGGCCGCAGGAGCGTTCCGCGGCGCTGGCTACGACGCCCACAACATGGTCGGCGGGCTACTCGACTGGGTCGCGGCGGGACTGCCGCTCGAGCCCGCAGACGGCTACGTGGCTTAGGGCCGACTAAGTGGTCTCCGCCGTAAGTACCGTCGCACCGAGAGTGACCGCTGGCGGATGTCCGGCGAGGACGCAGCGAGCGTTGCCTACCTGGAAGGTACGCGAGCGAGCGAGGACAGCCGGATGACGCGGGCGCGGCCCAATAAGGCGAGGCTGGATGCCGAGCGGGCCGCGAGCCCGCGCGGGCGCCGCCAGAGGGCACTCGAATGCGAGGGTATTTGCGGCGGGGAGCACTAAGGCTTCCACTTGATCGAGCAGCCGACCGCCCGGGTCTGCGGGCGGGCTGGCTCGACGCCGGCGAGGACCGCGTCGAGTGCGTCGCGAAGCCACTGCGCGCGCAGCGCGGGATCGTCGTAGTCGGCGTCCGGGGCGCCGGCGTACCGAAGGCGGCTCTCGGCGTCGAGCACGAACAGATGCGGCGTCTTCTCCGCCTCGTATGTGCGCGCAACCTCCTGGGTGGCGTCGTGGAGGTAGGGCATCGGCCAGTCCTCAGCGGCCACCCGTTGCCTCATCGCCTCGTAGGAGTCGCGCGGGTAGCGCTCCGCATCGTTCGAATTGATCGCCAGGAACCTCACCCCCTGGTCGGCGTAGTCCCGCGCGGCCTGCGCGATCCGGTCGTGCCATGCGAGCGCGTACGGACAGTGGTTACAGGTGAAGACGACGACGGTCGCGGGCGCTGAGTCCCGCGACGCCCACATGGCCCCCTCGGTGTCGGGCAGCTCGAACTCAGGTGCCGCTTCTCCTATCGTCAGCGTCATCAGCTCACCTCCTGCGCGGCCGCGCGTCGCAGCACGTCTTTCAAGTCTTCGGGATCGGGAGTCGGCGAGATCCTGCCGTCGCGGCGTCGGTACACGCGGCAGCTGAGGGCAGCGGTGTCATTCGAGGCGGCGGGGGCGATGTCCCGCCCGTCGATCAGGATCGTCGGCGAACCGAGGAAACCGACCCGCTCGGCGTCGGCATCGGTCGTGATCTCGCGCATGCGCACCTGGGCGTCGACGAGGCCGAGCTCGCGCAGCACCGCCCCCAGCTCGTCCAGGGCCCGCTCGGTCGACGGGCAGCCATCCCACCACAGCACTTCGACGTCGGGTGTGCGCACGTTTTCAGCGTAGCCGCCCGGACTGGACGATCTCAGTTGGCTATATGCCAACTCAGATCGACCACCCCTTCAGGCGACGGTCCAGGTGTCCCCGCTCGCGAGGAGTTCAGCGAGCTCGGAGTCGTCAGCCGGCTCGTGGCGGACGCGCGACGGCCGCCCGAACACCGGGCGCGCCACGTCCCGGAAGATGCCGATCGGAGTCGGACCCGTCGGGTCATCGGCGAGCCGGGAGAGCGAGAACGCAAGCCCGCTGTCGTCCCGAGACGGGTCATGCACGATGAGCGCTTCCTCGCCGACGTCGGCGACCTCGACGATCTCGAGTCCTCCATGGGACCCCCGTGCGACGCCGCGCTCGCGGGCCGCGCCGAAGCGGATTGGCTGCCCGGCCTCGAGGCGGATCTGGTTCGCGTCCTTGACGTCCTTCTCGGTCAGCGTGGCAAACGCGCCATCGTTGAACACGGGACAGTTCTGGTAGATCTCGACGAGCGACGCCCCCTCGTGCTTGGCCGCCGCTCGCAGGACCTCCGTGAGGTGCCGCCGATCGCGGTCGATCGTCCTCGCGACGAACGTCGCCTCGGCTCCGAGAGCCAGGGCAACCGGGTTGAACGGATGGTCGGCGACGCCAAACGGCGTGGACTTCGTGATCTTGCCGAGCCCGGACGTCGGCGAGGCCTGGCCCTTCGTCAGGCCATAGATCTGGTTGTTGAACAGGAGGATCTTCACCGGCACGTTGCGCCGCAGCGCATGGATCAGGTGGTTTCCGCCGATCGACAGCGCGTCCCCGTCGCCGGTCACGACCCAGACCGAGAGGTCCTCGCGAGTCGAGGCGAGCCCGGTGGCGAGCGCGGGCGCACGTCCGTGGATCCCATGCATCCCGTAGGTGTCCATGTAGTACGAGAAGCGCCCGGCGCAGCCGATGCCGGTGACGAACACGATCCGCTCCGGCGGGATCCCGAGCTCGGGCATGAACTGCTGGACGGCCGAAAGCACAGCGTAGTCGCCGCACCCCGGGCACCAGCGCGTCTCCTGGTCTGATTGGAAGTCGGCCTTGGTCAGCAGCGTCGGCGAACCGCCATTGCCGTTGCCACCCACGTGCTTCACCGGCGCACTCACACGATCCCCTCGGTGCGTTCGGCGATCTCGCGCTCGATCTCGGCCGCGAACAGAGGCTGGCCGCGGAGCTTGCAGAACGACTCGACGTCCACCAGGTACTTCGCACGCAACAGCTGCGCGAGCTGCCCGGTGTTCATCTCCGGCACCAGCACGCGATCGAACGAGCGAAGCACGTCTCCGGTGTTGGCGGGCATCGGGTTGAGGTGGCGAAGGTGCGCGGACGCAACACGGTGACCGGCGCGGCGCGCGCGCCGGACGCCGGCCCTGATCGCGCCCTCGCTCGAGCCCCAGCCGAGTACCAGCACCCGGGCGTCGGACTCTGAATCGACCGTCAGGGGCGGCACGTCGCGCACGATGCCGGCCACCTTCGCGGCCCGCAGCTGCGTCATGTGCTCGTGGTTGGTGCCGTCGTAGGAGACGTTGCCGGTGCCGGCCTCCTTCTCGAGGCCCCCGATCCGATGCTGAAGTCCAGGCGTTCCGGGGATCGCCCAGGGGCGGATCAGATGGTCGTCGCGCGTGTATGGCATGAACGGGTCGCTGC
>CATPBV010000174.1 GCA_955652345.1 uncultured Solirubrobacteraceae bacterium
GCCCGCGGCGCACCAAGACCTTGACGAGGCTGATCGAACCTGCTGCTAGCTTGCTCGCCATGACCGGACCCCTGTTCGTGATCGGCGTCGACGTCGGCGGCACCAAGACATCGGTCGCCACATTGCGCGGCACCGCCGCGGGCGAGCCGCTGGTGCGTCCGACCGAGCGATCGAGCGCCGAGTCCGGGCGCTCCCCGGCGATCCGGCGCGCCTCCCGCGCAAGCGCAGTGCCCGACGCAAGCGCCTCGACGCATCCGCGGTTGGGGCAGTTCCCCTGGCAGCGGGGGCCGTCCATGTCGATCACCATGTGGCCGAGCTCGGCTCCGGCGCCAACCCAGCCGCGGTAGGGCAGGCCACCGAGGATCAAGCCGCCGCCGATACCGGTGCCGATCGTGAGCATCACGACGTCGTCGCATCCACTTGCGGCCCCCGACCGTTGCTCTGCGAGCACGGCGGTGTTCGCGTCGTTGTCGACGAACACGGGCACGCCGAGACGCTCGGCCATCACGTCGGCGAACGGGATGTCGCTGAGCGCCAGGTTGACCGCGATCACCGCCCGACCGGTGCGCTGGTCGATCAGGCAGGGAATCCCGAACCCCACCGCCTCGACCTCGCTCCCGGCAGCGCCGCGCGCGTCCTGCACCGCTTCGACGGCGACGTCGAGCAGTGCGGTTTGGTCCAGACCGCTCACGCTACGCTGGACGCGGCGGTGCACTGAGAAGTCGCTGTCGACTGCGCCGGCGAGCAGCTTCGTCCCGCCCATGTCGACGCCGATGGTGCGCCGGGACGGCATGTCGTCACTATATGACCACGTGTCCAGCGACCTCGAAGACCGGCCCTACAAGCTCTACCGCTCCGGCCCGCGGGGACTGAAGGCGCTGCTCCGAGGCGAGGAAGACACCGGCCTGCCGGGCCCCGAGCGGTTGCGCCCCGATGGCCGCGACCGCAGCACGGGTCCCTCCCGCCGGATCACCCCGCGCCGGGTGATCAAGTACCTCCTGGTGGCGGTCGTCGGATGGGTCGTTCTGTCGCTGGTGCTGTTCATCGTCAGCGCTCAGATCGAGCAGGGGAACCTCCCGCAGTCCGCGGCGGCGGCGCTCCAGTCCGGCGGGAACATGCTGACCTCAACCGACACGATCCTGATCCTGGGCACCGACCAGCGACCAAGCATCGGACCGGGCTCGAAGGAGCCTGGCGCCAATAAGAGCGACGCCGGCAGCCGCTCGGACACGATCATGCTGTGGCGGATCGGCGCCGGCACCTCTCGCCGCCTCTCGATCCCGCGCGACACGGTCGCGAACGTCCCTGGCCACGGAGACACGAAGATCAATGCGGCGTATGCCTATGGAGGCCCCGCGCTCGCGATCAAGACGGTCGAGCAGTTCACGGGGATCCCGATCAACCACGTGATCGTCGTAAACCTGGCCGCGTTCCCTCAGTTCATCGACGCGATCGGCGGAATCGACGTGACCACCGGCAAGGTCTGCTCGGACATCAGCGGCGGCACCAAGAAAGGGGGCTTCTCGCTCTACCTAACGCCCGGTCCCCATCACCTGGACGGGCTCCAGGCGCTCACCTACGCGCGGACGCGCAAGAACACATGCAACCCCGCCGAGAACGACCTGACCCGAGTGCAGCACCAGCAGGAGATCCTCAACGCGATCAAGGCAAAGCTGTTCTCCCCCTGGACCTTCTTCCGGCTCCCGTTCGCGTCGTGGGACGCGCCGAAGGTGCTCCGAACCGACATGGGCGGACCCACGCTGCTGACGCTGTTCATCGCCTCGGAGCTTGGCGGCTCAGCGCCTGTCCAGGTGCTGAAGCCGGACGGTTCGACGACGCTCCCGGACGGCTCATCGGCCCTGACCGTCAACCCGGGCACGGTACGCAGTGCCGTGGCGCAATTGATGAACGGGTAGCGATCCGCCCGTTGTCAGTCCGAGGCCGCGGCCTTCGGCTTGGAGGACGCCGAGTCTGAGCTGGAGCTCTTCGAGTCGGACTTCGCGCCGGTGTCCTTGGCGCCGGCGTCCTTCGCGCCGGTGTCCTTGGCGCCGGTGTCCTTGGCGCCGGCGCCCTTCTCACCGGTCTTGACGCCCTCGGCGCCGTCGCCCTTCTCGCGAGCACGCTTTCGGGTCCCGTAGTCGGTGTTGTAGAAACCCGAGCCCTTGAAGTGAACGGCGACCGGATGGAACACCCGTTGTACCGGCGCCGAGCAGGTCGTGCAGCTCACGACCGGGCCGTCGCTCATCCGCTGCATCACCTCGAAGGTGTGGCCATGCTCGCAGCGGTACTCGTAGATCGGCATCGCTTCATATAGTGTAGCCGCGGCGCCTTGGCACTCTCAAGCGCAGAGTGCCAAGCGGCTAGGGTCCCTTAGCATGCCCGCCGTGCCACACGAACCCGTGACGATGGACAAGATCGTCTCGCTGTGCAAGCGGCGTGGCTTCGTGTTCCCGAGCAGCGAGATCTACGGGGGGCTGGGGTCGAGTTACGACTACGGCCACTACGGCGTGCTGCTGCGCAACAACATCCGCACTGAGTGGTGGCGCGCCATGCTCCAGGAGCGCGATGACATCGTCGCACTCGACTCGGCGATCATCCAGCACCCGCGGACCTGGATGGCGAGCGGCCACCTGGCCAACTTCAGCGATCCGCTCGTCGACTGCCGCACGTGCGGGCTCCGTTTTCGCGCGGACCACCTCCACCAGTCTCAGTGCGGCCGCAAGCCGTCGAAGGCGCCGGGCGAGACGCCGGACTGCGATCTGACGGAAGCCCGCGACTTCAACATGATGTTCGAGACGACGTTCGGGCCGGTCAAAGACAAGGGTTCGACGGTCTATCTGCGCCCGGAGACCGCCCAGGGCATCTTCCTGAACTTCCGCAACTACCTGCAGTTCGCCCGCCGCAAGCCGCCGTTCGGGATCGCCCAGATCGGCAAGGTTTTCCGCAACGAGATCACCGCCCGCAACTTCATCTTCCGCACCCGCGAGTTCGAGCAGATGGAGATGGAGTTCTTCGTGCCGCCTGCCGAAGCGGCGCAGTGGCACGAGCACTGGATGGAGCAGCGGGCGGCATGGTGGACACGGCTCGGAGTACGACCCGATCACCTGCGACTGCGCGCGCACGATCCGGACGAGCTATCGCACTACTCGAGCGCGACCAGCGACATCGAGTATCTGTTCGACGACGAGTGGTCGGAGCTCGAGGGGATCGCCAACCGCGGAGACTTCGATCTGCGCCAGCATGCCGAGCATTCCGGCCAGAAGCTCGAGTACGTCGACAGCGCGACGGGCGAGCGGTATGTGCCGCATGTCGTCGAGCCGGCGGCGGGGGTGGACCGCGCGATGCTGACGTTCCTGTACGACGCCTACGACGAGGATGAAATCGAGGGCGAGAAGCGCACCGTCCTTCGCCTTCACCCGCTGCTCGCACCCGTCAAGGTCGTAGTCCTGCCGCTCGTCCGCAAGGATGGCCAGCCCGAGCTTGCGCACGACGTTTACGCGGAGCTGCGCGAGCGCGTGCAGGCCGAGTACGACGAGGGCGGGGCGATCGGCCGGCGCTACCGGCGCCAGGACGAGATCGGGACCCCGTGGGCGGTGACGATCGACCATCGCTCGCTCGAGGACCGCACGGTGACGCTGCGCGACCGCGACAGCCTCGGCCAGGATCGAGTCGCGATCGACGATCTCGGCGACGAGATCGAGCGGCGCCTGCGTGCACCGTGGCACTCGCCCAAGCTTGGTCCCTAGAACTCGGTACCTAGACGTCGCGCCCGCAACGTGCAAAACTACACCGACGTAGCATGGCTCGCGCGATCGCCGCAGATCAGATCTCCTACGAGGATCTCTACACCCGCTGGGAGCAGGGCAACTGGCGCGCCACCGAGATCGATTTCTCGACCGATCGCGAGCAGTGGCACAGCACGCTCACCGACCTCGAGCGTCGCGGGGCGCTGTGGACGTACTCGATGTTCTTCCACGGCGAGGATTCGGTCACCGACAACCTGTCGCCGTTCATCGACGCCGCGCCGCGCGAGGAGCAGAAGTACTTTCTCGCCACGCAACAGGCGGATGAGGCCCGCCATGCGGTCATGTTCGGCCGCTTCATGCAGGAGGTCGTCGGCGCCGGCTCGGGCACGGCCGATCTGCTCGAAGCCACCCGCCCCGAGCTGACCTGGGGCTTCCGCAGAGTCTTCCGGCGGCTGGACCGCATGGCCGACGAGCTGCGCAGGGATCGCTCACGCCCCAAGCTCGCCCAGGCGATCACGCTCTATCACCTGGTGATCGAGGCCTCACTCGCCCAGCCCGGCCAGCACTTCATCGACGGCTCGCTCTCAGATCGCGAGCTGCTGCCCGGTCTACGGGAGGGGGTCGGCCACGTCTCGCGCGACGAGCAGCGCCACATCGCTTTCGGGGTGAAGATGATCGCTGACCTGATTCGCGAGGACCCAGAATGCGAGCCCGCGATCGAGGAGCTGCTCCGCGAGGTTCTGCCGATCACGGCTGCCGTGTTCGTGCCGCCGGGCTGGGACGAGCGGCTCGTCACCTGCTTCGGCTTCACGCTCGAGGACATCTTCGCGCGCGGTGCGGAGTCGCTGGAGGCGCGCTTGCGTGCGGCGGGGCTCGACCCCGAGCGCATGCGCCTCGGACTTCCCTTCGACGTGCCTTCCGATGAGCGTGCCAGGCGGGCGCTGGCGCTGCTGCGGGCCGGCTACCTGGGGCCGCGCAATCGGACGTTGCGGGCGAGCCCGGAGCTGACAGGCTTGCTGTTCGACAGCATGCGCCGCCAGATCAACACCGACATTGCGCCCGGCGCCACGCTGCAATGGGAGTTCAGCGACGCCGAGCCATGGCACTTGCGGATCGACAACGGCGCAACCTCGGTGACCCAGGGTCGCGCCGAGCACGCTGACCTGACGTTCCACTGCCGGCTCGAGGATTGGACCGACGTGACCGCCGGGCGCGCCGCCCCGTGGCGGGTGATGCTGAGGGGCCGCATGCGGCCGAGCGGGAACGTGCGGCTGCTGATGCGCGCGGGCAAGCTGTTCGCGTAGCCGCCGCGCACGGACCGGCCACCCCGCCCCGACATCTTTGGCGATTTGGGGGTCCATGTGTCCCCCAGAACGCCAATCCCCTACTGCCGGCGTTGCTTGCGGCGAATGAGCAGGTGGTGGATCACGGCACTCAGCAGCAGGCCGACGATCACCAGGACAGCGAGGATCGCCACCGCTGCCATCCCTGGCGCCACGATCACCACCACGACGAGCGCGATCACCGCCGCGATAGCGAGGTCGGCCATGAGAACCCGGCGCGTCATATCGGGAGCCTCCGGAAGATCCTCCGCGGAAGGTGGCGCAGGACGGCGAAAACGACCCGAAGCCGCCCTGGCACCCAGACCGTGTGCGCGCTCCCAGCCAGAGCCCGCACGGTGGCCTGCGCCACCTCGTCGGCGCTCACCGCCATCGGCGCCGGCGCGAGGCCCGCGGTCATCCGCGTCTTCACGAACCCGGGGCGGACGACGAGCACCCGCACGCCCGTTCCTTCGGTAGCGTCCGCGAGCCCCTGGGCGAGGGCGTCGAGTCCGGCCTTGGCAGCGCCGTAGATTGGGTTGCTGGCGCGAGGCCGCTCGGCTGCGACGCTCGAGAGCACGACGAGCGTGCCGCTCCCGCGCTCGCGCAGCGCCCCCAGGGACTCGATCAGGAGCGACCCGGCGCCCAGGAAGTTCACCCTCATCACCTCAGCGGCCTCCGCTCGATCCGCATCGAGTCCGGACCGGGCGCCGAGGACGCCCACCGCCAGCACCACGACGTCGAAGCCACCGGCCTTCGAGAAGGCCTGCTGCACGACTCTGCGGTGGCTGTCGAGGTCATCGGCCTCGAGCGCATCGATCTCGCCTCGGATCCCCGCTGCGCGCTCCAGGGTGCCAAGCGCCTGCTCCAGACGCTCCTGGTCACGACCGAGCAGAAACGCCCACAGGGGTCCCTCCTCGGCCAGCCGGCGCACGATCGCGAGCCCGATCTCCGAGGTCCCGCCGATCAGCAGGACGCGCTTCTCGGCGGTCACCGAGCTCACCCGACCAGCCCGGTGCGCACCGCGAGATCCGAGCGCCACACGCCCTCCGGGTCGGAACCGTCTCGGATCGCGCGCCACTCCTCGAGCCGGGGATACATCGCCGTGACCGTCTCGGCTCGCATGCGCACGTCCTTGCTCAGGTAGACGCGCCCCCCCGCGGCTACGACGAGCTCATCGAAGGAGTCGAGCAAGGCGTCGAGGCCGGGCGCCGCGCGGGGCAAGTCGAGCGCGATCGTCCAGCCCCGGATCGGAAACGAGAGCGGCGCCGCGTTGGCGGGGCCGAAGTCCTTCAGCACGCACAGGTAGCAGGGAACCCCCGAGCGCCGAAGGCTCACGATCATCGTGCGCAGGACGTCCTCACGATCGAGTGGAACCACCGGCTGGTACTGCACGAACCCGTGCCGTCCGTAGAGTCGCGGCCACTCCGACAGCGCGTCGAGCGGGAACATGTGGCGGCCGATCGCCTCGAGGCGGCCCCGCTCGCGCCGGGGCGAGCGTCGGAACCGCAGCTCGTTGAAGGCGCGAACGGTCGACGGTTGCAGCAGGCCGCCGGGCCATCGCCGCGGCACCGACAGCCTGGCCCTCACCGTCGGGCTGCCAGCGACGGCCGCCCGATCCCGGTCGCCGTCGAAATGATCGGCGCGTGTCACGACTCCTCGTGCCGGCGCTGCCGAGAGCAGGTCCAGCCACGCCACACGGTAGGGGCCGCCCGGCGCAGTCAACGCCGCCAGCGCCTCGTCGAGCCCAGCCACCCGATCGGTGTCGACCGCGAGCAGCGGGCTCGAGATCGGCCGGAGCGCGATCCGCGCCCACACGATCACGCCGGTGAGGCCCATGCCACCGACCGTCGCGCGGAAAAGCTCATCGCGCCAAGTCAGCTCGACGAGGTCGCCATTCGCCATCAGGAGCCCGAGGGCCTCGGCATACGTCCCGAACGTGCCCGAGGCGCCGTGGTTCTTGCCGTGGATGTCGCTCGCGATCGCACCCCCGACCGTCACGTGCTGCGTTCCCGGAAGGACCGGGACCATCCACCCCCTCGGAACCGAGAAGCGAAGCAGCTCGCCGAGAGTCACGCCCGACGCTGCGCTCACGATCCCCGAGTCGTCGTCGAGGTCGAATCCTGCGTGCGGAGTCATGTCGAGAACGACCCCGTCCGAGCGCTGGGCGGCGTCGCCGTAGCTGCGGCCCATGCCCCGCGCGATCAGCCCGCGCGCGCCGCCGAGCGGGAGCGCGGCGCGGAGCGCCTCCACATCTGCAATCCGCACGAGCTCCGCCGGCGCGGGCCGCACCCGCCCCCAGCCATTCAGCGTCGCACGCACCGTAACCGGCGCGACGCCCGAGCGGCCATCAGGCGACCCAAGGGCGGCGATCGAGTCCTGACGCGCCCCGCGCCCCGGCTCGAAAGCTCTGCCAGTCTCGCGCGCCGCGGGCTCAGCCGGCGGCATGGACGCCAAGTGCGAACACGACAAGCCACGTCAGACCGGCGACGAGCAGCCAGCGGTCCGAGATCACGAGGTCCTCGGGCGTCTCGCCGCCCCCACGGGCCACCAGGACTCCGTATCTCGCGATGCAGGCGGCGAACGGGATCAGCGTCAGCGGTCGCCACGGCAAGCCGTCGACGGACGGTATCGCGAACGCCCACATCGCGTAGGCGAACAGTGCGATCGCGGCGCTGCCGACGAGGATCACGTCGAGCAGTTGGTGGGTGTAGCGCTCGAGGACGTCGCGTCGTGCCTCGCCTCCGAGGGTCGTGCGGGTGAGCTCGGCCCGGCGCTTGCCGGCGGCGACGAGAACGGCGGCGGCGCTGATCACGACGAGGAACCACTTGGACAGCGTCACCGGCGCGGCGACGCCGCCCGCCACCGCGCGAAGCACGAAGCCGCCGGCGATCGCGACCAGATCGAAGAACAACACCCGGCGCCAGACGAGCGTGTAGCTCACGGTCAGAGCGGCGTAGCCGAACCCGACCAGGAGCAGCAGCGGCCTGACCGCAGCACACAACGCCAAGCCGCCCACCAGCAACCCGACGCCGAGTGTGATCCCGGCGCGCTCGCTCAGCTCACCGGCTGCTATCGGGCGCCTGCGCTTACGCGGGTGCAGCCGGTCCTCGTTGACGTCGCGTACGTCGTTGATCGCGTACACGCCGGATGCCAGCAGGCAGAAGGCGAGGCACGCAAGTCCGACCCGTAGGAAAACATGGTCGGATCCCAGGGCGCCGGCCGCCCCGGCCGCGCCGATGACGAGCGCGTTCTTGATCCATTGCCGCGGACGCATCGTCGCCAGCGTCGCGCGGAGCGGACCGCGTCGAGCAACCGGCGTCGCAGGAGGCGCAGCAGCGCCGCCCGCCCAGGTAGTCTCGCCGACAGCGCCTTGCGCGGCGATCTCCGGACGATCGCGCAACGAAGATCCTGCACCCGATAGTGCCATCGTCTTCAGGGTATGAGATTTGCTCTTTTGAATCGTCCTTGACGTCATGAGGACCCTCTCAGCATGTATTTAGCCTTTTCATCGATGACCCCTGCAACGTAAGCTCAAATGCTCGCGCCCCCGAGAGAACCGCCCCAGCGCACGGGTCCCAGGCGACCGCCCGGGCGAGGGCGCCCGCCTCGTCCCCCGCGGTCGCGGCGAATCCGCAGGATCGCGCTGCTGACCGCGATCTTGTGCCTCGTCCCCGCGCTGGTCTCATACGCAGACGTGCTCACCTCGGCTTCGAACTCCAGCCTTGGGATCCGCACCGTCGAGTGGATGAAGGACAACGGCCTCCGCGGGCTGGTCAACTACGTCGAGAACGTCTACTACTCGCTGAACGCGCCAGCGAAGGGTGGTAAAGCGCTCCATGCCCTGCCGAAGCTAGCGGGCGCGCTGGACGCCGCGGGGAACCCGCGCCGCCGGGGCATCCCGAGCTACCGTCCGCCCCGGATCCGACCGCTGATCTCGCCCGCCCTACCCGGGGAGGGCGTTTGGCGGCCGACGTTCGCCCCCGGCGGGGCCATTCCACCAGTGCTGATCACGAGCTTCCGGCCGGATCCGGTCAACTACCCGCAGCTCGTCGCGGGAGTCGCGTGGATCGACCATACCCGGACGAGCGTGTGGCTATATCCAGGGCGGCTCGAGCCCGGCGTCGCGCTCCCCTCCCGCGGCCCGATGCAGGTGCCGCAGCGCAAGCGCTCGCAGCTCGTCGCCACGTTCAACAGCGGCTTCAAGCTCACCGACTCGGGTGGTGGATTCGGGCTCGACGGCCACACCTACGCTCCGATGAAGTCCGCAGTCGGGACGATCGTCCGCTATAGCGACGGGCACGTCGACGTGGTCTCCTGGACTGGAGGCCAGAACGTCGGACCGACTGTCGTGTACGCCCGGCAGAACCTGCCGCTGATCGTCAACCACGGCCGTCCCAACCCGAATCTGTCGGACGGTCCAGAGTGGGGAGCGACGCTCGGCAACGCGATCCAGGTGTGGCGCTCGGCGGTCGGCGTCGATCGCTATGGCAATCTGATCTACGCGGCCGCCAACTTCCAGACCGTGCGCTCGCTGGCAGCCATCATGATCCGCGCCGGCGCAGTCCGCGCGATGGAGCTCGACATCAACGTCTACTGGACCAGCTTCATCACCTACCGGTTACCGGGCGCCGGGGATCCAGCGAACCTGCTCCCCACGATGGATCGCCCGCCGTCCCGGTATCTGTCCCCCGAAGATCGGGATTTCTTCGCCGTATACGTGCAGTAGCTAGCGAAGCCGCGCGCGGACGAACGCCGAGAACCCTCCTGCAATCGGGGCGCCGCCAACGTCCTCCACGTACAGGCGCGGACTCGCGAACACGGTGATCGTGCCGAGCCCGCCGAGCGGCAGGTTGGGGGTGAGAACCAGCGCCCCGTCCCGCGCCTGCAGGATCAGATCGACGCTGGCGGCGACGCCGAGCACCGACACCGTCGCGCGCAGCGTCAGGCGTCCGTTCCCGGACGTGACGGGCACCACCGACTCGACCAGCGGCAGCGCCGCCTTGAGATTCGCCTGCGTGACCACCGCCGATCCCGTGAGCTCGCTGCCGCGCTTGTGCAAGCTCGCGTCTCGCAGGGTCAGCAGGCCCGCGTCGAGCTCGCCGACGAAGGCCTCGAGCGACCCGACGTCGCCGGTCTGCTCCAGCAGACCCCCAAGGCCGCTCGGCCCGACACGGTAGGAAGCGAGCCGCACGACGACGCTGTCGGCGTGGTGCCACAGAAGCTCGACCGCGGGAAACGCGCTCACCCGGACCTCGATCACCTGCCCGGACTTCGCCAGGCGTTGTCTGAGCCGGTCAGCGGCGAGCCCCGGGAGGATCAGCTGCAGGGCGCCCAAAACGGCGAGCGCCAGGGCCGGCGGTCCGGCGAGTGCGGCGATCCGTCGCACCGAGGCGGCAGTCATGGACGGGGGGTGTGCGTGCTGGGCGCGCACACCCCCCGAGAAGCGACCCGGTTAAGCGCTACGCCGCGCTTACGGGAGTCGAGGACGCTGACGCAGCACCCGCATTCGACGGGGGCGTGTACTGGAACTCCTCCTCGGCGCCGAACAGGGTGTCGAGTACCTTCGAGCGCAGCTTCTCGCTCATCGCGAGGGCAATCGTGCTGCCCACGAACAGGACCATCACCCGTCGTCGTAGGCCACCCTTCCTGCGGGTGCGCTTCTTCGGCCCCTGGCTGAGCGCCGCACTCGCGTGGCGCGCGGCCTCGAGCGCCTGACGCAGGTCGCGGTGCAGCTTCTTGTCCTCGAGCAGCGCCTTCGCCGGCGCCTTGCCGTTGGACAGCCGGGAGTAGGCGC
>CATPBV010000175.1 GCA_955652345.1 uncultured Solirubrobacteraceae bacterium
AGCGGTTATGTCGGCCTGGGTGACCGACTCGAGATCGTTGCCGTTGCGGATCAGCGACATTCCGATCGCGTCGTATGCCGCAGCGTTCAACATGCCCAATGGGGTCCCCTTGGGAACGTCCCAGAACACGTTCCACGGATTGTTCATCGACGCGGGGTCGATCTTGATCAGGTCGTTGCGCCACCCGATCCCGAACGTATTGATGAAGTTCGGCGACGTATAGCGCGCACTGGTGTCGTACCAGGGATCGGCGGCCGCCGGGATGACACTGTCTAGGTTTGGGATGTAGCTGTGGTTGATGGGCTGGATCAGCTTGCTCTGGGCGAGCTGGTAGATGTGTTCGGAGTCCGGCACCCAGACGTCCGGGGTAATCGCGCCCGAGGCGACCTTGTTGAGCGCCTCGTCGATAGACGCGAACGTCGTCAGCTTCGCGGTGACGCCGTACTTCTGCTCGAAGCTCTTGACGACCGCCGGGCTGAGGTAGAACGCCCAGTCGTAGATGATCAGCGGGCCCTTCTCGGGCGAACGGCCCGAGGGGATCGGCTTGTTGTCGGAGAATATCGGCAGCGTGATCGGGTGTTTCTTGCTCGAGATCGGAAGAGCGGGGTTGCTCTTCGCAGTGGTTGACGCCGCGCCGGAGCTGCTCGAGCTCGAGCCGCATGCTGCCAGCAGCCAGCTCGACCCGGCAAGTGCCGCCGCGCCTCCGGCCGAGCGGCTGAGCATCGTTCGTCGTGTCACACCCATCCCGTCCGCGGGCGGCTGCCCATCGGGCAGCTTCGAACCTTCCTCGTTATCGGCCACTCGTCTCTCCTCTCGACTGTTCACTGCATGCTCCCTTCGATTGCTTGGCCCGACGCAGCGCGGACCTCACTCGGTTCGCCAGCTTCCGGTTCATCGTTCGCACCCGACCCCGCTGCCGCAACTGCCTGCCCGACCGGGCGGAGCACCCTGACGGCGTCGGGGGGCAGGTACACCTGTACGGCCGTTCCCTGCTCGTACGGGAGATGCACACCGTCGCTTTGGATCAGGGATTGGAGCGTCTGGCCCGTCGCCAGGTGGACGACGACGCGGGTCGCGCTGCCAAGGTAGACGAGGTGCTCGACGATCCCCGGCACGCGGTTCCCGCCGCTGCTGTCGTAGGGCTCGAGCTTCACGCGCTCGGGTCGCACCACGCATTTCACCGTTCCGCGCGAGTTCGTCGCCCCGACCTTCGCCATCAGGGTGAACTCACCGACCTGCAGGCGGCAGCCACCGCTACCATCCGGCTGCGCGTCGGCGCTGATCATGTTGGAGATGCCGAGGAAGTCGGCTACGAACTCGGTCGTCGGCTCGTCGTAGACCTCCCGCGGAGTTCCCACCTGCTCCACGATCCCGTGGCTCATGACCGCGATCCGGTCACTCATCGTGAGCGCCTCTTCTTGATCGTGAGTCACATAGACGAACGTGATCCCGACCCGCTGCTGGAGCGCCTTCAGCTCCACCTGCAACTGCCGTCGCAGCTTCGCGTCCAGCGCCCCGAGCGGTTCGTCGAGCAGGAGTACGGCTGGGTGGAGTATCAGCGCACGCGCGAGTGCGACGCGCTGCTGCTGCCCGCCTGACAGCTGCGACGGCTTGCGATGCGCAAGCTGCTGGAGCTGCACGAGCTCGAGCGCGTCGCCCACGCGGTGGCGGATGTCCGAGCGGCTTACGTGCTGGCGTCGAAGTCCGAAGGCGACGTTCTCGTAGACGTTGAGGTGCGGGAAGATCATGTAGGCCTGGAACACCGTGTTGACCGGGCGCTTGTGCGGATGGGTATGAGCCAGATCGACGCCGTCCAGCAGGATCTGGCCGGACGTCGCGTCCTCAAACCCGGCGATCAACCGCAGCGTGGTCGTCTTTCCGCAGCCGGACGGACCGAGCAGCGAGAAGAACTCTCCGGGGGCGATGCTGAGGTCGATGTGGTTTATGGCGACGACATCGCCGAACTTCTTGCACAGATCCTTGAGCTCGATGTGGCCACCGGGCATGTTCACGCCGCTCCCTCGCCGAGGACTGGGACCGCGGGCACCTCCTCACGGGCGATCGTCGGGATCTGCTCGCTCCGCGCAACGAACCGGTACAGGATGTAACCGAGGCCCGTGACGACGACGGTCGTGACGGCCATGACGGTCGCCATCGCATTGAGCGACGGCGTGGCGGTGCCACGGGTCGCGGTGTAGATCAGCATGGGCACCGACTGTGTGGCTGCCGTCGAGGACATGTACTGCGTGATCACGAAGTCGTCGATCGACACCGCGAAGGCGACGATCGCACTGGCCACGATCGCCGGCTGCAGCAGTGGGATCAGCGCGAGCCTGAATGCGTGCATCGGGCTCGCTCCCAGGTCCATCGCCGCCTCTTCAAATCCGATCGGAATGGACGCGAGCCGGCCACGGGTGATGACGATCACGAGCGGCAGGATGAACGTGACCTGGCCGGCTACCTGAGCCGTCGTGCCCAGCGGGACGAAATGCAGGAGCCTCGTGACGAGGAAGAACATCGCGAGCGCAAGGACGAGTTCCGGGACGACGAGCGGAACCGTCGAGAGGAACGCGGCGGGCTTGGACGTGACGCCACGCCAGCGGCTGAGGAAGATGGAGAGCGAAACGCCAAGAGGCACCGTGATCAGGACGGCGAGGACGGCGAGCAAGAAGCTGTGGCGAATCGCGTCGTAGTACGTCGGATCGGTGAACACCGAAGCCGGTCCCGTCCACCACCTCAAGGAGAACCCCTGCCAGATGCTCCGGGAGTACCCACTGTTGAACGAGAACAGGAACGCGGTGAGCACGGGCACGAGGGACCATGTGAGGTACGCCGCCACGATCGCAACGAGGCCGTAGCGCGACCACCGCAGCCGTCGCAGACGGACCCGCAGGCCGCCGGATGGAGGCGAAAACGTGGTCCCGCCCGTCGTGCTCGATGACGCATGCGTCACGCTCACCGTGCCACCTCGCGCGTGGCCCGCGCCGAGCTTCGGAGATAGGGAAGCAGCAAGATCGCGAGGAACACTGTCAACCACACCGCGCCCGCCGCCGCGAGAGCCTGGTCGGTCTGGCTCTGTGCGTAGGTGTTGATGAGCGTTCCCACCATCGCCGTTGAACCCACGCCTGAAAGAAGGCCATTGGTGAAGAAGTCGCCGAACATCGGCAACGCGACCACGACCGTGCCGGCAAGGATCCCCTGCTTCGACATCGGCAGCGTGACGTGAAGGAAGGTCTGGAGGCCCCCCGCGCCGAGGTCCCGCGCCGCCTCGAGGTATCGCGTGTCAAAGCGCGCGAGTGACGCGTAGAGGGGAATGATGAAGTATGGAATCCAGCCATAGATCAGTCCACA
Source organism: uncultured Solirubrobacteraceae bacterium (assembly GCA_955652345.1). GTDB lineage: Bacteria > Actinomycetota > Thermoleophilia > Solirubrobacterales > Solirubrobacteraceae > Palsa-465. The sequence goes on from CATPBV010000175.1 coordinate 3,352, forward strand.
GACGACCGTGACCGGCCGGCCGGACAACCAATCGAACTGCGACGGGACGATGTGCAGGGGAACGAGCACGGCGTTGACCCATCCGCCGGGCGAGAGCAGCCCCACCCACGCGAGCATCCGCAACATGTAGCTGACAACCAGCGGCGCAACCAGCAGCGCGAGGATGAGTCCCTTCGAGCGCTTGGCGCACACCGCGGCGTAGTAGGCGACCGGGTAGCCGATGAGGATGCTGCCCGCGAGTGCGACTGCGATGTAGATCGATGTCCGCTGGAACACCACCCAGTCGGGCCCGGAGAACGGCTTCAGATCAGTGCCGACGGACGTCAACCACGAGCTGCTCCAGTGCAGCGGATTCCACGCCGGAACCGGCGTCAACAGAAGCGGGTCGACGCCTCCCACCGCAATCGCCACCAGCGCGTAGAGCGCGACGGTGACGAACATCGCGACCCAGATGAGTCCGGGCAGACCCAGTGCGATCAGGTAGCGGCGGGGGTACATCGGGCGGGGCTCTACTGGCCTTGCGCTGCCTGTCCGGACGCCGGCGACGGGGAGACGGTCATGGGTTCAGCTGACCGGTCGGCTGAACTCGCCCCAGCACGGACTTGAGCTCGTCGACGATCCCGTCGGCCTCAGAGCGCGCGGGAGATGGACGGGGGTGCCAGCGATACGCGTCGCACCGCCAACCGGATCGCGGGCTCGCTCGCCAACTCCCAGAAGCTCATGAAGTAACTCGTCCCTGCGTATCTGTTCGGCGGCATTCTCGGCGAGCGCCGCTCGTCCGTGGCCCACCCGCGCGAGCCCCAGACCGCCGGTCGCATCGAGCAGTGGGTGCAGACGGAACCGTTGGTCAGCCTGCACGAACTGGTAGTACCGGGATAGGACGTCCGCGGTCGTCACCGAGCCTAAAAAAATCGAGTCATTCGCATAGCGGGAACGATTCCCGTTAGCGCACACGATGGTCCCTCAGGTTTCCCGCATGCCGGGAAACTTTCCCGCCCCAATGCTACCGGTCACCCGGCTCCAAGGCAAGCCGAGCCAAGCCGAGCACGCAGAACGCTAACGCGAGGCGGGCGCTCCGTCAGAGTAGCCAAGCGTGCGCCGCGCCCGGGCGGCCGCCTCGAGCACGATCTTTCGGATCCGTTCCTCCAGCGCCTCCGTATGACGCGACACCGGAGCGGCGACCCCGATCGACGCGAACGCCGTCTCCCCGTCGTCTCCGAGCAGCGGCGCCGCGATCGCCCACGCGCCGTCATAGGTCTCCTCCCAGCTCATCGCCCAGCAGTCGCGGCGGGCGCGTTCCAGGCGCTCGCGGACGATGCTCGGATCGGTGAGCGTGCCCGCCGCGATCCGCTGTATCCGCCGCCCGAGCACCGCGTCGATCACCGCCTGCGGCTGGAAGGCCAGGATCACGCGAGCGGTCGCGCCGGCCGTCAGTGGGATCTCGGTGCCGACCTCGGCGGTCACTCGCAGGCGGCTGGTCGACTCCGCCGCGGCGATGTATCGCGCGATCCCGGCGGACAGATCCGGGACCGCGAGCAGCGTCAGCTCGTTGGTTTCCCGCGCGACCGCGCGGATCTGCGAATCGAGCACGGCCGCAAGATCGAGTGACCCGCTGGCCCGATTGCCCAACCGGATCGCCGCCAGCCCGAGCCGGTAGCGTCCGTCCTCGCGCCGGAGCACGTAGCCGCTGCGCTCGAGACCCCTCAGGATCCGATTGAGCGTGGTGGACGGGATCCCGAGCTCCTGCCGAAGCGCTGTCTCCGACCACTCGGGGGAGCCCTCGTCGAATGCCTCGAGCACACGCAGGGCCTTCTCGAGCACCTTCGGGGTATCCGGCTTGATCTCGGTTCTGGGTCGCGGCACGGAGCCAAGGCTACTTTCCGATGCGGGTGCGTCCGCTGTGCGTAGAGTGAGTTGTGTGAGATCGCGTGGGGCGGCTGACACCGAGGCGCTGCTCGAGCAGCTTTTCGGGTTCCCGACGACCTCCGGGGAGCCGAACCAGCCGCTGATCGAGGGTCGCCGCAGAGATGAAGGAGCTGGCGCCGGAAGCCGGAACCGAGCTCGTGGAGATCGCCTTGTATCCCAGCGTGATCGCGCGGCTGTCTGAAGAACCGGTGCGACGCTGAGCTCCGAGCCGCTCCCATTCGCCTCGGTGAACGTGATCCGGCAGCTGCTCGATGCACGCGAGGTCAGCGTGGAGGAGGTGGTCCGCGCGAGCCTCGAGCGGATCGCCGATCTGAACGAGACGGTGAACGCCGTGGTTGCGCTACGGGCCGAGGCCGCGCTGGCGGAGGCACGAGCTCAGGATGCGCTCGCGCACCACGAGCGGGGACCGCTCCATGGTGTGCCGTTCACTGTCAAGGACGTAACGGAGACGCTCGACCTGCCCACCACGTACGGCTCGGCTGCGTTCGCGGGACATCGCACCAGCTTCGAGGCGCTGGTGGTGACCCGGCTGCGCGAGGCCGGAGCGATCCTGGTCGGCAAGACGAACACGCCGCCGTTTGCATGCGAGCCGGTGACGCGCGGCGAGTTGTTCGGCGAGACGATCAACCCATGGACGCCCGAGAGGACACCGGGCGGCTCGAGCGGCGGTGCGGCAGCGGGGCTCGCGACGGGAATGTTCACGCTGGCTCAGGGCACCGACGCGGGCGGCTCCAACCGAATCCCGGCCGCATGCTGCGGCGTGGTCGGCGTCAAGCCAACGCGCGGGCGCGTCAGCTTCGCCCCGGCCGCGTATGAGCCGTGGGGTGGGTTGCTGCACAGCGGTCCCCTGGCGCGGAGCGTGCGTGACGCCGCCCGGATGCTGGATGTGATGGCGGGACCCGCGATCGGTGAGCCCACGGTGGGCGCGGTTCCGCTTGAGTGCCGGCAGGCGTGCGACCTTCCACTCGCTGCGACCCATGGCGCGTACTCGAGCGCAGTCCCCGGCGACAGCCTGGACGACGACGTGGCGGTCGCGTTCGCCGACGCGCTCGACGCGTTCCGCTCGCTCGGCGTCGAGCTCGTAGCCGACCGCCCCGACTTCAGCGGGCTCGCCGAGCCGTTCACGACCATCGCTGAGGGAGCCTTCGCCGGGCTCGCCCACGAGATGGCCGACGAGCAGATCGAGCAGATCGGCCAGGGCCCGCGGCAGCTGATCGACCACGGCCGGATGATCAGCGCTGGCTCCTACTACTCCGCGCAGCAAACGGCCCGCCAGGAAGTGGCGTCAATCCTCCGCTTCTGGGAGCGATACGACGTTCTGATCACGCCGACCGTCCCGTGGGTGCCGCCGCTACGGGCGGGCTTCCCCGCAACCGAGAGCTACGAGGAGAAGTGGGCGCAGTACGGGGTGTGGGAGACCTTCACCTCGCCGGCCAACGTCACCGGCCAGCCCGCGATCTCGCTCCCCTGCCGGAGGCTCAGCGGTTCGGGGGCGCCGATCGGTGTCCAGCTGATCGGACGCTTCGGCGGGGAGGCAGAACTGTTCACCCTCGCCGCAGCCTACGAGCGCGCCGCGCCCTGGGATGACCGGCGCCCCGATTGCGGGCGACTCAGGTTGCCGCGCGAGGGCTTGCCGAGCTAGCCCAGCGGCGCCAACTACACCAGCGGGTCGTGCCCTAAACCGCGAGGCGAAGCGCATCCGCGGGCTACGAGCCGGTCCTGCTTTCCTGGCGCCGCGCTACATCGCGCCGCTTTGATCGGAGCCTCCTCCGCGTGGAGAGCCGGGACGTTTCCGTCGCGCGGCGCCCGGAGCCCAGGAGCCGCTTCATCTTGCTGCGTTCTGGATTGCACCGCAAGCCTCGCGATGGCTCAGCGACCGGGGAGCGCGTCCTCGATGCGGCCTGTGGCGGATTGGGTGCCTCAGGGTGGACAGGTTGTCCCCGCATGGTTTCGGCCCCACCGGAGTTCGCTGGCAGGTGACGCCGCCCATGCCTGGGCCCACTCGTGCAATCCTCGTCGCGACCATGGCACACCAATCCACTTGCGCGACTACGCGGCTATGCGAGCGCGAGCTCGGACTGCTTGTCCCCTGACCGGCGGGCGCTCAGATGGTCATGGCAGCTGCCTGATGACCGTGGCCCTGCACGGCGCGGCCAGCATCCGCGTAGGCTCCCGTCGCCGCGCTCTCCTCCATGTGCGCCACCGGCGCCTCGGCGGACTCCCAATCGGCAATCTCGATCAGCACGTCGGGATCATCGAGCACCTCGTAGCGCGTACTGCCCAGGAACCCCTGCTGGCTCGGTCCCTGGTTCGCCACCATGCTCTCGAGCAGGCTGCTGAGCTCAGCCCGCATGCCAGCTTTGGCTCGCAACTCGACGATCACCCTGATCTCCACTTCACTCTTCTCTCGACGGACTGCTAGGCCGCGTGACACGATCACGGTCCTTGCCGGTCGCGCGCCCCCGATGATGCGGCACGGCTCGCCGTTCGCTATCCCTCGCTGAGAATCAGCAGCGTCTCGGGACGAACGCCGGCGTACTTCATCGCCTCGGCTGCGACCTCGGACTGCATGACCTCCTGGAAGGCGGCGAAGTCGGGGATCTCGACGATCAGCCCGACCCGGTTCGAGCCATCCGGATCATGGAACGTGCGGGCGGTGATCCCCAGCGGCCCGAAGATCTCCTCTCGCTTCGGCGAGTTCAGCCAGTGCTGAACGTCGTCGACCTCGTGGAACGCAAGGTATGTGGCCAAAGGTCCGTCCTTTCGGTAGCGACAAGCAGTGAGGGCCCGAACAACCCTAATCTACGTGCCGTTCCGGCGGGGGACTTTCCCCGCGCGGGCGCCTCCTGAGCGGGACGTTTCCTGGACGTCGCGGGAACCGCCTGGTCCCTGGACCCGAGTTCATCACCCATGCCCCTTGCGCATCGCCTCCTCGGTCTCGACACCGGGAGGGAGCGCATTAGTTGCCCTCCTCGCCACTGTCGCAAGACCCGGTCATCGTGGGCGCGCCGCCCGCTCGAGCATCAGGAGCGCAGCCGGCGACGTTATCCGGAGGCTCAACGAGCCGGGCTACGATCATCGCCCGGACCGAAAGGACGATCATGGACATCGCCGCCACAACGAGACGTGCCTATGA
>CATPBV010000176.1 GCA_955652345.1 uncultured Solirubrobacteraceae bacterium
CCGCTCGCCGAGGACGGCCGAGCGCTCGTCGCCGAGCTGGAGCGGCGAGCCGCCGCGCCGGACCTCGCCGGCGCTGTCGAGCTGCCCGGCGCGGTGGCCGATCCCGTGGAGGAACTGGTCCGCGCCAGCTGCCTGCTGCACTGCGCGGAGCGCGAGCCGTTCGGCATGGCCGTCCTCGAGGCGCTTGCGGCCGGGCGTCCGGTCGTGGTCCCGGCGTCGGGCGGCCCGACCGAGATCGTCGACGATTCGTGCGGCCTGCTGTATCGCCCCGGGGACCCGGCGTCAGCCGCCGAGGCGATCGTCAAGGTGGTCGGCGACCCGGCGCTTGCTGACCGCATTGGCGCCGCCGGGCGGGAGCGCGCCAAGCGCGAGTTCGGCCTCGACAGAGCGCGCCGCGGATACTCGCGTGCGGTCGCTCCGCTGCTCGGTGGGCGCGCCCGCCACCGCGACGCCCACACCGAACGCGCCCAAGACCTCGCTCAGGCCCGCGGCCACGCCGCGTCTGTGGAGTGCGCGCTGCTCACGGTCACGCACAACTCAGCCGGGCACCTCCGGGCGTTGCTCACCTCGACCCGCCGGCACCTCCCGCGCGTACCCATCGTCGTGGTCGACTGCGCCTCAGATGACGGGACCGTCGCGCTGGCTAGGAGCTTCGAGCGGACGAGGACGATCGCGCTTCCGGACAACGTCGGCTTCGGCCGCGCCTGCAATCGCGGCATCGCCGAGATCTCAGAGCCGGTGACGATCCTCGTCAACCCGGACGTCGAGCTGCTCGACGACTCGCTCCTCGGGCTCGTGCAAGAGGCGCTCCTGGAGGATCGCGACGAGCGCCTGCTGGCGCCGCTCGTGCTCTCGCCTGACGGCTCGCGGCAGGACTCCGTCCATCCCGTTCCCACTTCCGCGGCGGATCTGGTGCGCTCACTGGTGCCCCCGGCGGCCGTTCCTGGGCGACTTGGCGTCGCACTCGCGCCCTGGCGATCGCGCGCTCCCCGGCGGGTTGGATGGGCGGTGGGCTGCGCGCTCGTCGCGCGAACCGAGACGCTGCGACGAATGGGCCCGTTCGACGAGCGGATCTTTCTGTATGGGGAGGACCTCGACCTCGGCCTACGGGCCGCGGCGAACGGTGTCGAGACCTGGTTCTGGCCGCGCGCGCGGGTCATTCACCACGGCGCCCACTCGAGTGCGGCTGCGTTCGGAGGCGAGCCGTTCGTGCTCCTGGCAGCGGCTCGGCAGGGCGTCGTTGCTCGACACCTCGGCCGGTGGCGAGCGTGGGTGGATGGTGCCGCGCAGGCACTGACGTTCAGCTCCCGGCTCGTCCTCAAGCGCGCCCTTGGCCGTCCGGCGGCCCGGGAGCGCGAGCAGCTGCGCGCCCTGAGGGACTCGCGCCGCAGCTCAGCGGGCTGCTAACAGATCGTCGTGCTCGGCTGGCACCCTTCGAGCGCCAGCGCCGCGTTGGTGAATGCCGTCAGTGCCGGCTTGGGGATGAACTGGAAGCTCGATGGGATGTACTTGAGCAGCCCCGCGAAGTCGAACGCCAGCCCGTTGATGTGCTCGGTGCTCGCCCACGTGTACCAGTAGAAGCCCTGCAGCCGGAGGGTCGTCCGGTGCTTCGCCAGCATCGGGAGCAGCTGGGCGATGTTGCGGGCTTGACCTGCCTCGGTAGTGGCGAAGTCGTAGCCGACGTTGTGGACCGTCTTCCCCAGCGAAGAAGGCCAGCTCACCTCATCGGCGACGATCGGCTTTCGTCCGTCGCCGGAGCGGTTCATGACCGCGCGCACGAAGCTCAGGATCGTGATGACCCCCTTCGGCTGCTTTGTATACGGGTGGACCGCAACTACGTCGAACAGCCGGCGCGCGCCCCTGATCGCGTAGATCTTCTGAAGCGATGTCCAGGAGTAGTTTGGTAGCCCCCCGAGGATCACTCTTGCCCCAGGGTCGACTCGCTTGATCGCGTCGTGGGCGGCATTCAGCAGCCCCACGTAGCGCTGGGCCCACGGCTGCTTCGGCCAGAACGGCAGGAGGTTCGGCTCGTTCCAGATCTGCCACATGCGCACGGGCAGCACGGGGGTGTTGCTCAGCCAGAACGTGCCGTTCGGACCGTAGCGGCTCACGAGAGCACCGAGGAACCTCGCATACGGGCCGTCGGCGCGAGGGATCGAAACCACGCCGCCGTGGGTGTGCTTGAGCGCGTCCCAGCCCGGCGCGTTGATGATCATCGGCATCAGCGACATCCCGCGCCGCGCCGCCTCGGCCACCATCTGGTCGATCAGGGAGAAGTTCGTGGGCACTCCGCCGGCCTGCACGAACAGGTAGCGCTGATCCGAGGGAACCTGAGACATGCGCCGGTAGGGCTGGACCTGTGCCCAGTCGACAGGGACCCGGATGCTCTGGACGCCGCTGGAGAGCATCAGATTCAGCTGATCGTCGAGGAAGAGCGTCGGATCGACATTCGGGAACAGCGGCGTCCCGAGCACAACGCCCACGAATCCGCGCGGCACCCGCGCCTGCGATCCGCCCGACGCCGCTGCGGCTGCCTGTGCCACGGCCAGCGCGAGAGCAAGCGCAAGCGCGAGCCCGATCCTCCTCGCCCGATGCATGATGGAAGGTTAAACGTCCGCCGGGAGCAATCGGCTCGGCGATCGTGCATCCTCGAGCAGCTCCGCGATGGCGGAGTCGGTCATCTCGGCGGTCGAGTTCCACGAGAACATCGCGGCGCGCGCCCGTCCCGCCTCGATGAGCCGCCGGCGCTCCGTGGCATCGCAAGCCGCCACCAGCAGCGCTTGGGCGAACTCATCGGCATCGTCAGGATCAGCCAGCAGCGCGGCTTCTCCCACGGTCTCGGGTAGCGCACCCGCCGCCGCGGCGACGACCGGGGTGCCGCAGGCCATCGCCTCGAGGCATGGCAGGCCGAAGCCTTCGTAGCGCGATGGCATGGCCAGCGCAAGCGCGCCGGCGTACAGCGCGGGCAGCCGCTCGTCGGGCACGTAGCCCAGACGGCGGAGGTTGACCCCCGGGCCGCGCAGGTATCCGCGGTCGGAGCCGGCCACCACGAGCTCGACCCCCCGCTCGGCGAGCGCCCGGGCGGCAGGGCCCAGGATGGACAGGTTCTTGCGCGCCGAGACCGTGCCGACTGCGAGCACATACGGTCGACGAAGCGCCGACCGCTCGGTCAGCGCCGATGTGCGGGGTTCCGCGAACATGCGCTCGTCCACGCCCTCCGGGATCACCCTGATCCGGGCGGGAGCGATGCCGAGCACATCGACCAGCTCGCTGCGAGAGAACTCCGAGACCGTGATCACGAGGCGCGCGCGCCTTGCGAGCAGGGGCAGCAGGCGGCGTTGATAAGCAACGTAGCCCCGCGAATAGGCGTCCGGATGCCGCAGCGCCGCGACGTCGTGGATCACGACGACGTTCCGCCCGGACAGCGCCGGCGCAAGGTTCGCGGGCGAGTACACGAGCGCGCACCGCGCCGTCATCGCCGGCAGGCCGAGCTGCTCCCAAGCGTGCCCGGCACGGTGCGCAAGGGCAGCCGGGGGCGCGATCACCCGGTAGCGATCGGGCCGCAGCGCGGGAAGCCGCACGGCCATCTCGCGTGCCAGACGCTCCACGCCGCCGATCTGCTTGCGGACAGCGGCGCGGGCGTTGATCGCGACCACTCCGCCGCTCGCGACGCTTCCGCGCACGGCGCTACCCGCCGGGCGAGGTCACGCGCGCAGCGCCCTTCAGCCGCCTGTGGGCAGCGACCGCCGGATGGCGATGCCGGCCCCGAGCAGGCCGAATCCAAGCGCGACCGCGGCCCACACGTCGAGTCCCGTGAGCGGCAGGGAACCCTTCGGGTCGTGGGCAGTCGTGGAGCTGACCGTGGTCGTCGTCGTGGCGACCGTTGCCGGCGGAGTCGTTGATGTGGTCGGCGGCGGCTGCGTCGGGTTCGTGGGTGGCGGCGAGTTCGATGTCGAGGTCGTCGGACAGCCCAGCGGATCCACGTACTGCGAGTCGCCCGCCCCCCCGCACCCGCTGCTCGATCCGGCCAGCGCTGATCCGGCGCCGACGAGCAACGGCACGCCGATCGCAATGAGACACGCCAATACGAGCCCCAGCCTTCTCATGGGCGCCAGTATTGCAAGCTGGCGACGTGGGTGCGACCGTCACGGTTGCCCGCGCGGGCTCAGGTTCGCAGGCGTGCGGCGCCGCAGCATCCCTCCCCCGAACGTGCACCCGGGGGTGACTAGCGCCTTGGCGTGACCCTGACGCTCGGCGCCGGACCACTCGCGGCCGCTGCCGCCACCACCGCCCCGCGATCGCCGTGTTGCGAGAGGCCGAACTGGAGGGTGACCCGCGAGTAGGCGACCTTGAACGACGCGCCGTCCGAGCGCAGAGGCGACGCAATCGCGGCCACCCCTGTCCCGGAGCCCACGGCAACGTACCGGCGGCCGTTCGGGGTGAGGTCGAGCTTGGTGGTACCCCACTTCGGGTCTGAGATCGAGCCGGCGTGGCCATCTGCCGACTGGGCCGCAGCGGCGGTAAACGCAGCCGAGCCGAAATTGGCCAGAGGCAGGATCGTGCAGGCGCTCTGGCCGAAGCACTGGGACGGGGCTTCAACGATCCACTCGGCCGACGAGACATCAACGTTGCCGACCGTCAGAGTCTTGCTGAACGTGTGCCCGCGAGTCACGTCGGTGAGCGTCAACGTAACCCGGTGGCCCGAGACGACCACGCTCGCGCTCATCGTGTCGCCTGCCCGCAGGGACATGCTGATCGGCACCGCGTACGGTAGGTACTCGTACCAGGCACTCATGACCGGGGCACCCTGCGAGTTGCAATCGGCCTCGGTCCCGATCTGCTCGAGCGCGGTCGAGCTCATGCTGTAGCCGCCCATTCCGACCCAGAAGGCTGAGAAAGTGTGCTTGGCCCCGGAGCACGACACGCCCGGCTGCTTCCAGGATCCGGACACCTGGTGGAAGCTGACTCCGGTGCCGTGGACCGCGTAGCCGGCCCAGTTCGCGCTGTACCCCGAGTCGGCCAGCGCGGGTTGCGCGCACGCCATCGTCGCGGTCACAACGGCGCTCACGATGAAGGCGCGCACAAGCTTGTTGTCGGTCGCTGACGGTCCCGGCTTGAGCCTGGCGCCCTGCCGCCGGCTGGCGGGCCGGAGCGCGCGTTGTCAGCGAGTGCGCCCTGCGGCCAGGATTTCGGCCGCTCGCCCGGCGCAGTCGTACATCTTGAGCGACGCGCCGCGCACACTCGGCACGGTGACCGCGCGACACGCTTGCTGGGCGACGCCGATCGCGCTCTGGCTCCCGGTTCGTGTATCTCCGGGGAGGCGCGGACCCGCGACCTGGTCGGCGAGGATCCAGCGCAGGCGACCGGCGCGGACCTCCGCTGCAAGCCAGGACGCCGTCACGGAGCTCTCGCGACCGGAGAATCCGCCCAGACCCGCGACGTCGGCGCCCGAGGACACAATCGCTTGCGAGGCCGAGCTCTGGCTCGAGACTCCGATGGCGCCGCCTCCGTGCGCCCTGGCATAGCGGATCGCCGCCTTCAGGGTCTGGCTGTCGCCACCGAAGGGACCACTGAGCGACCGACCTGGCCCCGCCCCGGCGCCGAGCGGGGGACCCCCGAACGGCGCGAACCCATGACCGGTCTGATTCGAAGAAGGTGCTCCGAATCCGGGCAATGGCCCGCCTCGCCCCGGCAGTGCGGCGAGCGGCCCAGGCCCGCGGAACCGCCCCCGCGCCGCCAGCCCCGGGGCGCCGCCAGGCCCGCCGCCCCCGCCGGTCTGCGCGCTCTTCGGGCCGCCCGCCGGGAACGTACCGCTGGTCGGGTGTCCGAGCGTCTGCACGGCCCACGCAGCCGGGGCTGCCAGAAGCGCCCCGAGCGCGACCGCGACGAGCGCCGTCCGCAGGCGAAACGCGGGCCTGAGCAAGACCGCAACCGCGCAGGCTCCGGCGACCACGATCACGAGTGGCTGCGCCCACCCGAGCGCACCATTCAGCCGCTGCAGCACGTACAGCTCGCTCGCGGCGCCCGCGGCGATCAGGAGCGGCGCGATCAGGCGACCCGGCCAGCCGGCGCGTGCTCCGCGGAGCATCTGGCTCGCGCCCGCGCCGATCAGGGCCGCCGCGAACGGCGCCAGCAGCGACACGTAGTACGGATGGAAGATCCCGCTCGCATAGCTGAAGGCCACGCCGGTCGTGAGCAGCGCGCCGCCAACTGCGATCAGCCATCCGGTTTGCGGGTCGCCGCGCCGCAGGCGGGATCGCACGAGGATCACCAGGCCCGCCGCAAACGCGAACCCCAGCAGCCATCCGGCCTGGTCGCCGAGCCCGGCCGCGAGCAGCCGCAGCGGGCCTGTCGGGCCGCCGAACAGCGCGCCGCCGGCACCACCCGGGCCGCCGGCCGCGGCGCCCGGCGGGCCACCCGACTGGCCCGCGATCCGGCCCAGTCCGTTGTAGCCGAAGATCAGCGACCAGATGCTGTTGTCGGAGGTCCCCGAGATCCATGGCCGGTCAGCCGCCGGGGTGAGCGTCACGAGCAGCGGCCAGGCGCCACCGGCGAGCACCGCCGTCGCGCCGCCCGCGAGCAGCTGGCGCAGCGCCACCAGCCGCCCTCGCGGGGCGACCCAGATCCATGCGGCCGCGATTCCCGGGACGACCATCAGCGCGACTCCCATCTTCGTCTCGAAGCCGAGCCCGACGCACAGACCGCTGAGGACGATCCATCTGGCTCGCCCGTCTTCGAGGCCTCGCACCGCAAACCACACCGCCGCGACGCTGCACAGCGCGAGCAGCTCATCGGGGTTGTTGTGCCTCGACACCGCGACGACGATCGGGGTGGTCGCGAGCGCGAGACCCGCAACGAAACCGGCGGAGCGGCCGAAGCGACGGCGGGTCAGGTCGTAGATGAGGGCGACCGCAGCGACGCCCATCAGCGCCTGCGGAACCAGAACGCTCAGGGGATGCAGCCCGAACACGCGCGCCGACAGCGCCTGGACCCACAGCGACAGGGGCGGCTTGTCGACGGTCATCAGCCCGGTCCGGTCCAGCGATGCGAACAGGAAGTCATGCCAGCTCGAGCTCATCGAGCGAACCGCCGCCGAGTAGTAGGCATTGGCCCAGCCGTTGGCGCCGAGGCCCCAGAGGTTGAGCACTGCCGTGATCGCCAGGACCGCTGAAAGCTCCGGCCGGGCGCCAAACGTGCGCCGCGCAGCGGTCCGCACCCTCACGCGCGGTCGCGGCGCAGCCGGATAAGCAATCGAGTCGACGCTCACGGTGGTCTGGCTAGGGCTGGTCGGGGACTCGGTGCCTCTCGGCGTAGGCGCCCGCCAGAAGGAGGGCACCGAGCCACGTGGCCGCGAAGATCGTCACTGTTTGACGTAGGACTCGCATCGGTGGCGCCGGAGGATCCTGGCTCCGATGAAGCAGGCCCGAAGACGTCCGTAAGACGCGCGTAGGAACGCCGCCGACCCCGAACGTGGGGTAGTAACTCGGCACTCGACATGGCCCTGAAGACGACTGCCGTACTGAGGACTCATGGCGTCGTCAACATGGCAAGCGCCGGAACCGCGTGCTCGAGTGACGAGCTATCCCTCAGCGCCGCTGGACCCGCTCACCGCGTGCCTGCGATCCGGTCGTCCTCCGGGCCCTACAGTAGACAGGGAGCCCAACCCCGCCCAGGAGAATCAGACCCTTGTCAGCCAACAGCTTCAACGCAAGATCGACGCTCACGGTCGGTGGACGCGCGTTTGAGATCTACCGTATCGACGCGCTACAGGCGCGTTTCGACGTCGCGCGCCTGCCGTTCTCGATGAAGGTCCTGCTCGAGAACCTGCTCCGCAACGAGGACGGCGACTCGGTGAGCGCACGCGACATCGAGGCGCTCGCCAGCTGGGACGCCGGGGCGCAGCCGAGCGTCGAGATCGCGTTCATGCCGGCGCGCGTGCTGATGCAGGACTTCACCGGCGTCCCGGCGGTGGTCGACCTGGCCGCGATGCGCGACGCAATGCACGAGATGGGCGGCGATCCCGGCAAGATCAACCCGTTGGTCCCGGCCGAGCTGGTGATCGATCACTCCGTCCAAGTCGACGTGTTCGGCTCCCGCTCGGCGTTCCGGGTCAATGCCGAGCTCGAGTTCGAGCGAAACGAGGAGCGCTACGCCTTCCTTCGCTGGGGCCAGAACTCATTCGCGAACTTCAAGGTCGTCCCCCCGGACACAGGGATCGTCCACCAGGTCAACCTCGAGTATCTGGCCCGGGTCGTGTTCGCCGACGACGATCGCGGCCAGGCATACCCGGACACGCTGGTCGGCACCGACTCCCACACGACGATGGTCAACGGCCTTGGCGTGCTTGGCTGGGGCGTCGGCGGGATCGAGGCGGAGGCCGCGATGCTCGGGCAGCCGTTGTCGATGCTGATCCCCCAGGTGCTCGGCTTCAAGCTCAGCGGCGAGCTCCATGAGGGAGCGACGGCGACCGATCTCGTGCTGACGGTCACCGAGATGCTCCGGCGCGCGGGCGTCGTCGGCAAGTTCGTCGAGTTCTACGGCGCCGGCCTGGCGAAGCTGCCGCTGGCGGACCGAGCGACTATCGGGAACATGTCGCCCGAGTTCGGCTCGACTTGCGCGATCTTCCCGATCGACTCGGAGACCCTGCGCTACCTCGAGTTCTCGGGCCGTCCGCACGAGACGATCGAGCTGGTCGAGGCGTACGCGCGTGAGCAGGGCCTGTGGCACGACGCGGACTCCGAAGAGCCGGCCTTCACCGACAAGCTGGAGCTCGACCTCGCCACGGTCGTGCCCAGCATCGCGGGGCCCAAGCGCCCCCAGGACCGCGTCTCTCTGACCGAGTCAAAACCCGCCTTCCGGCTGGCGCTCGAGGGCTACCTGCCCGAGCTTGATCCAGAGGACGAGGCCGTCGCGGAGAGTTTCCCCGCCAGCGACCCGGTCGCAACTCATGTCGAGAATGGCGACGGCCATGAACCCGCCGGGGGAACTGGCGGCGCTCAGGTGGCCGAGCGGCAGCGGAGTGCCGTTCCGGTGACTCTCGCCGACGGGACGCAGACCGAGCTCGATCACGGCCACGTGGTGATCGCCGCGATCACCAGCTGCACTAACACGTCGAACCCGTCGGTGATGCTCGGCGCGGGATTGCTTGCGCGAAACGCGGTCCAGCGGGGCCTGAACGTCAAGCCATGGGTCAAGACCTCGCTCGCTCCGGGCTCGAAGGTCGTGACCGAGTATCTCGACCGCGCAGGGCTCACCGAGTACCTCGAAGCGCTCGGCTTCCATCTGGTCGGTTACGGCTGCACGACCTGCATCGGTAACAGCGGGCCCCTCCCGGCGGAGATCTCGGACGCCGTCGGCGCGGAGGATCTTGCGGTCGTTTCGGTTCTGTCCGGGAACCGCAATTTCGAGGGACGGATCAATCCGGACGTGAAGATGAACTACCTCGCGTCGCCGCCGCTGTGTGTGGCGTACGCGCTTGCGGGAACCATGGATCTCGACCTGCTCGACGAGCCGCGCGGCGAGGACGACCGGGGCGATCCGGTGTTCCTGCGGGACATCTGGCCGAGTGCCGCCGAGGTCGCGCGCACGATCGAGGAGGCGGTCCAGTCAGACATGTTCCGCCACAGCTACGCCGAGGTGTTCGACGGGGATGAGCGCTGGAACGCGCTCCAGGTGCCAACCGGGCAGCGGTTCGCCTGGGATCCCGAGTCCACCTACGTCCGGCTGCCGCCATTCTTCGAGGAGCTCGCCCCCGAGCCCGCCCCGATCAGCGATGTGCACGATGCCCGGGTGCTCGCTGTCCTCGGCGACAGCGTCACCACCGACCACATCTCGCCAGCTGGATCGATCAAGCGAGACAGCCCCGCGGGCAGGTACCTGATCGAGCAGGGCGTCGAGCCGAAGGGCTTCAACTCATACGGATCGCGCCGCGGAAATCACGAGGTAATGATGCGCGGCACGTTCGCCAACATCCGGCTGCGCAACCAGCTTGCCCCCGGAACCGAGGGGGGCGTCAGCCTGCATCTGCGGGCACCGACGGCGAGCCAGGAGGGCGAGCCGTTGGTCGAGGAGCAAATGCCGATCTACGACGCGGCGATGCGGTACCTCGAGGAGGGGACGCCGCTGATCGTGCTCGCAGGCAAGGAGTACGGGTCGGGCTCGTCGCGCGACTGGGCCGCGAAGGGGACCCGCTTGCTCGGCGTCCGCGCGGTGATCGCCGAGAGCTTCGAGCGGATCCACCGCTCCAACCTGGTCGGGATGGGGGTCCTGCCTCTCCAGTTCA
>CATPBV010000177.1 GCA_955652345.1 uncultured Solirubrobacteraceae bacterium
ACTTCATCGTGGAGGTCGCGCCTCACGGCGGACCGCCGCTCCACGTACACCACCACCAAGAAGAAACGATCCACGTGCTGAGCGGCCGCTTCAAGCTCAGAATCGGCGAACAGCCACGCATCCTCGAGGAGGGCGGATTCGCCAACCTCCCCGCCGGCCTACCGCACGCGTTCCTGAACCTGACCGATCAGCCCGCAGAGATCATCGTCGTCTACACACCCGGCGGCGGACACAAGTTCTACGAAGAGCTCGGACCCGCGACCAGAACCGCGAATCCTGACCGCGACGCGGTCGCAGCCATCTTCGAACGCCACGGCATGACCCTCCTCGGCCCGCCGCTGAGCCTCGACTGACCACCCGCGATCGCTTTTCCCGCCGCGCGAGCTTCCACCCCGCGATCGCTTCGGCGACCAAGCAGCCACCAGCATGTCGACGGGCGGACGACCGCTCGGTCATGAATGCGAT
This sequence comes from uncultured Solirubrobacteraceae bacterium, assembly GCA_955652345.1. Classification (GTDB taxonomy): domain Bacteria; phylum Actinomycetota; class Thermoleophilia; order Solirubrobacterales; family Solirubrobacteraceae; genus Palsa-465. The sequence goes on from CATPBV010000177.1 coordinate 466, forward strand.
CGTCGAGGTCAACGTCCGCAGATGCGCGAGTAGGACGAGAAGGACGCCGGGATGGTCACCGGCCATCTGCTGCCCGTCGGGAAGCAGGAGTCTCGGTCTCCGAGATCCGAGCCGAGGCCCTCGTCCGGCCGCGAGGGAGGCGACGGCTCCGTAGTTCGCGGGATGCCCTGTCCTTCCACCGCCGCCTCCCGCTGGGGTACCTCCGATCTGACGACGCCCTTCCGGGCCGTCGCCAGATCGGAGGTGGGTGCTGCGCGGTCCGGGGAGAATCGCTCGAACAACATTTGAGATTGGCTTGCTTGCTCAGCGTCGCGACGTAACGGCTCGGCGAAAGCCATCAACGAGCGGAACGATCCAGATGTTTGACCCGTCAATGGCTTCCAAAACGCTTCCATCACCCCGGGGAAGGGGATGTGACCGATCACCACGACGCCCAAACTGCCCGCTACCACACGCGATCCGTCAGTACCCCCAGCCGGATTCGAACCGGCGATCTCCTGCGTGAAAGGCAGGCGTCCTGACCGCTAGACCATGGGGGCCGGATCCGTTTCATTGTATGGAGGGGGTTCCTGAGCGCCGGCGCGGGGACTCCGGTGGCGGCGGGCGGAGCGACCCCCCGACGCTGGGACACTCTCGACATGTTTGAGTTGCGGGCATCGAGCGCTGGGGACGCCGAAGACGTGCTGCGTGTGCTGGCTGCGCGTGACCTCGCCGACTTCGGGGTCCGAGATCACACGCGCGAGGAGGTGCTCGACCAATGGCGTAGGCGAGATTTCGACCCGGCGTCGCACGCAACCGTGGCAGTGGACGGCGGCGTCGTAATCGGGTACGCCGCACTCTTTGAGCCGGGAGCGCTGGCGTTCGTCGACCCCACGTCTCAGGGTCTCGGAGTCGGGACCGCGCTCCTTTCCTGGACGGAGAGCCGCGCCCGCGACCTCGGACGCGAGACGGCCCGGCAGCGGGTCGCTAGCCGGAACGATCCCGCGCACGCGTTGCTGCTCGCCGCCGGCTACCGCCTCGCGCGCGCGATCAAGCGGATGGGGCGGCGCACCGCGGACGTTCCGCCAGCGCCGCCGCCCCCGTCCGGCATCGCGCTCGCCCCGCTCGACGTCGATCGCGATGCAGAAGCGCTGCACGAGGCCGACGATCGTGCGTTCGGCGGCAATGCCGACTACGAGCCGATGCCCCTCGCATCGTTCTACGACGAGCACCTCGCAAGCCCAAACCTGGATCCGGAGCTGAGCCGGGTTGCCCGGCGCGGACACAAGATCGTGGGATTCGTGGTCTGCCGAAGGCAACCTCGGGGCAAGGGCTATGTCGACCTGCTCGCGGTAGATCGCGCCGAGCGAAGTATCGGGCTTGGCAGAGCGCTGCTGCTGTCGGCGTTCGAGGCGATTGCCAGGGCAGCGTTGAGCGAGGCTTGGCTCGAGGTCGCGTCGGACAATCCCGTCGCTCTGCGCCTCTACGCGCGAGCCGGGATGACATCGCTGACCGAGAGCGCCGTCTTCGAGAAGCCCCTGAGGTAAGGCAGCCCGCGACGGCGTCAATTGGACACCCGTCCGGTGCGCCGCGAAGTCCCTTCAGTCTTCAGCCGATGGCTTCGATAAGCACGATGTGACGCCTTGCATCTCCCAGGCGCTTTCGCCCGCCAAGGGCCCGTGGTCTTGGCTGGCGCGTGCGGGAGAGGAGCGGTGCCGGTCTCGAGGCCCCGAGCGCCACGGGCGATCGCATCACCTGGAACTGGCGCCTGCCCGCCGCGGACACGTGACCGGACCCGCCCGAGGACCGGTCCCGCCAGCGCGCTACTCGCTCCACGCACCCTCAAGGAGGATCGATCAATGAAGAGACTCAGGCTCGCTGCGGCCACGCTTGTGTTGGCTGTACCGGCGAGTGCGATCATCGTTGCGCCGAGCGCTCTCGCGCAATCGCACCCGGTGCATCATCGGCACCATCACGCCAAGCACCACCAGAAGGCGCACACCGTGTCCTTCTACGCCCGAGTCGTTCGCGCGAGCTCGCACGGGCTGGTCGTGCGCACGCTGAACGGCAGGACGCTTACGTTCTCATCGAAGCAGCTAAGGCAACGGCATCACGCCGGCGTCGCAAGGCTCGGTGCGCAGGGAGGCACGCCGCAGGTGGTCATCAACATCCTCGGACTCCAGCCGGGAGTTGAGGTACAGATCACCGAGACGACGGACGCCAACGGCAACGTGACGATCACGATCACGCTCGTGTCGCAGACCGGCCAGCAATCCGCATCCGGGGCGGTGACCGAGGTCGACAGCGACGCGTTCATGGTCCGGACCAGCGATGGGAGCGACATGCGCTTCCACATGGCGGCTGACGCGCTCTCGAACCTCAACCTCTCGAGCTGCAACACCGTCGACGTCACCTACCACCAGGACGCCGGCATGCTGATCGCTGACACGGTCAACATAACCGGAAGCTCGACCTCCGGGGACTGCGCCCCGACAAGTGACGCGACCGGGAGAATTACGGCCGTGTCGTCCGACAGCATCACCATCAGCACCGACTCCGGTCCACTGACCGCGAGCGTCGACCCGTCCTCGGGCTTGACGGATGGCTTCCAGGTCAGCGATCTCGTCGACGTGACCTATACCCAGAACAGCGACGGTTCGATGACCGCGACCGATGTCGAGTTCGTCGAGGAGGAGACGGCCGGTCAGGTGACCGCCGTCACCACCTCGGGCAACGGCGGAAGCGTCACGATCGTCGACGACAACACCGGGCAGTCGGAGACATTCGTCGCCGGCACAAACGGCGTTCAGATCAATTCTCACGCGTTCAATGGCGTATCGGTCGGTGACCATCTCGACATCTGTTACCACGAGTCCGCGGGGCAACTGGTAGCCGACACGGTTACCGTGCAGTAGTCGCACACCGTTGAGTCGTTCGACCGGCCCGGGGCGCCCAGTGCGGGACCCCCGGGCCGGCTCGTCTCGTAGCCACTAGACACGCGACCGTGCGGCCGGTCGCGTTCAGGCGGTTATCGGAACGTGCCCCGGCTGCGATGCGACCCGGTCGAGCCACGCTCGGACCGAGGGGTACGGCGAAAGGTCGAACCCGCCCTCGCCCGCTACGTGCGTGTAGGCGTACAGGGCGACATCGGCGATCGTGAAGCGATCGGCAACGAGGAACTCTCGGCCGGCGAGATGCCGCTCCATCGCGTCGAGCGCCGCATATCCGACCTTCCGCCGGGCGTCGAGCTCGGCCCGTGGGGCAGGCGCGGCAGCGTAGGCGACCCAGAACCTGACGACCGCGATATTTGGCTCATGGCTGTATTGCTCGAAGAACATCCACTGCAGCACCTTGGCTCGCTCGAAACGATCCTCCGGCAGGTATGACGTTCCGTCGCCGAAGTACCAGAGGATCGCCCCCGACTCAGCCAGTGGGCGGCCATCGTCGAGGACCAGCGTCGGAATCCGGAGAGCCGGATTCAGCTCGCCGAGCAACTCGGGCCGTCTCGAGCGATCGACGACGTCGATCTCCTGACGGGTGTACTCCACGCCGAGGTGGGCCAGCAGCAGCCTGACCTTGTAGCAGTTACCGGAGACCTGCGAGTTGAACAGCAGCACGGGTGCGTCTGCAGCCTACGTGCGTGCGTCGCCGGCCGGTGAGCCGAGCTGCATCGCCCGCAGCCGCAGCAGCTCAACCAGCTCAGCACTGCGGTGAAACGGATCGGCGATCGGTGCCCCGCCATCCAATGGAAGGGCAGCCCGTAGCCGCCCGTCGACCTCGGCGACAAGCGCGCTACCCGCAGGCGCCTGCGCGGAGTCCAACTCGGCGAGCTCGCGCAGCGGACGCGCATCCGCGGGCGAGGCGTAGCGGAGCGTGACCCCACCGGTCAGCGCCTCGCTCCGTCGCCTGCCGTGGCCGGTCGCCGCCGCAGCCCGCAGGTCCCGCGCTCGCTCGTGGGCCATCAACAACGTCAGATCGGGAAACATCGCCCGCCTCCTTACTGCTTCGTCGCGTAACTGGCAAACCAATATAGCAGGTTACGTCACCGTCGAAGTATGATAGGTGGTGATGGCCGCGAAGGATCAACAAGCACCCGGCGAGCTCGAGCTCGTGCGGGCGTTCGTGAACACTGCCGAGCTCCAGCAGGACGAGGACGAGCTCGCGAGCGGTGCGGCGTTGGCGCGGTGGCTCTGCGACCACGGCCTCGGATCGCATGGCTTGCGCGCGTCGCGGGCCGACCTCGTCCGCGCGATCGAGCTTCGAGAGGCGCTCCGCGCGATCCTCCTCGCGCACAGCGAGGGATCTCCGGCGCCGCACGAGGCCTGGGAAACCCTCGATCAGGCCGCGTGCCGAGGACGCCTGCGCCTACGCTTCGGCCCCCACGGCATGGCTGCGCTAGACCCAAACGCAGGCGGTGTGGACGGCGCTCTCGGCCGGCTCTTGGCGATCGTCCACAGTGCGATCGCCGAGGGCACCTGGTTGCGGCTCAAGGTGTGCCGCCAGGCCACATGCCAATGGGGTTTCTACGACCACACGAAGAACCAGTCGGGATCGTGGTGCACGATGGGCCTGTGCGGCAACCGCGCGAAGGCGCGCGCTTACCGAAGCCGGCAGAGGGAGGCTTCGGGCATTGGCGTCACTGGCTGAACTCGCCGACCGCCGTGCCAGCGCTCGAGGCGGCTCGCGGCGATCAGATGACGAACCGCATCTTCGCCGGCATGCGCTCGACCCCGACTCGGTCGCGCGCCCTCACCTCGAAGGTGTACGTGCCCGGCTGCAGGTGCCGATAACGCTTCGGCGACCGGCACGACGCGATCGACGGATGGCGCCGGCCCGGTCCTACGAGCTTGCATTGGAACCCGGTGATCGCACCCGGTGTCTTGAAGCTGAAGGTCGCGTCGCCGGTGCGCCGGTGGACCTTGGCTCTGAAGATCTTCGTCCCCTTGGGTCGCCCCGTCCGAGCCGGACCGCGTCGTCGTAGGATCGCGCCGACGACCCAGGGGCAACCGATGAGTTCCTCCCTTGGCCGAGGTCATAAGCAAGCGAATCCACTACCAAGGGAGGACCGAAGTGAGTGCCACGGCAAGCAAGATCGGCGCGATCGGCCTGGTGAGCGTCCCGTCGACGGACCAGGATCGATCGATCGAGTTCTACGAGTCGCTCGGTTTCGAGAAGCGGACCGACATTCCGTTCGGCGAGAAGTACCGCTGGGTGGAGGTGTACCCGCCGAGCGGACCGACCGGGATCGCCCTGGCGCCGCCGATGGAAGGTGGCCCGACCGGGGGCGTCCAGACCGGAATCATCCTGAACACCGACGACATCGACGGGGCGCACGGCCACCTGCGGTCGCTCGGCGTCGACGTAGACGCTGAAGTGGCGCGGATGGGCGACCCGGTGCCGCCGATGTTCTGGTTCCGCGATCCCGATGGAAACTCGCTGCTGATCGTCGAGCAGAGCTGACCGCCAGAGGTGCCGGCCCGTCCGGCGACCGCGATCGCGCTCCATGAGCACGCGCCTCCGGCTCGCATCCCGCCGAGGCGGAGGCGCCCGCTCGATCGCATCCGCGAGAGCGGTCGGGGTAGACATCCCGGCTAGGCCAGAGAGACCGGAGCACTCCTCTGCGAATGCGGGAGGATTCAGCCATGAGCAGGAGATCCCGGCTCGCGGCGTTCGGCTCGGCAGGTGTGCTCGTCGTCGGGGGAGCGGTGTGCGCCGTCGTGATCGGCGGCGGGACGGGCCAGCTCCTGGCGCTGGCGCTGATCGGGGTGGGGCTTATAGCGCTTACCAGCCTCGTGTTCCTCGAGGTTGGGCTGAGCGAGGACCGCGAGCGTGCACGCGAACTCGCCACCACCGCGCGCAAGAGGGCTGGACGCCCGAGACCAGCTGAGCGCGGGAGGCTCGAGAGGTCCCGCGGACAGCGCCGCCGCCTCAGATGAACCGCTGACTTACTCGGGCGGCAGCTCCCGCATCGCCATGCTGAGGTCGATCTGGTTGCGTCGCCTGCGCAGGTCCCGGGCGATCATGTAGATCACCGGTCCGGCTCCGAGCACGACCACGAGCGTCGTGATCGATTGCGCATTGAACTTGCCGTACACGCTCGGGTGCACGACTATCTCGATCACCGTGAACAGGGCAAGTGCGGTGGTCGCACCTCCGATCCACGTGATCACCGGAATGCCGAGCCAGCGCTCCAGATCGGTGGCGCCCGGCCGGCGCACCAGATCCGGCCTCCTCAGTGGCAGGAACGTGGCCGCCACGCCGCCCGCAAGCAGGATGAGCGCGAAGAACAGGCTCTCGAGCGCGACGATGTTCGAGAGGTTCGCGTAGGTGGTGAGGATGCAGAAGGCGATGCCCACCGCCACCACGATCCAGATAGCCAGCGTAGGCGCGTGGTTGCGCTCGCTCACCTTCGCGACCTTTACCGGCAGCAGCCGGTCGAACGCAAGCGCAAAAAGAACTCGCGTCGTCACCGCGACGAAGGCAAGGTTGACGGCGATCTCGGCGACCGGTACGGCGACGCCGAACAGGATTTTGCTGATCGGATCGCCCGACAGGATGAGCCCGTAGCCGAGGCCTCCAGCCTGCGAGCTCAGGGCGGTGATCCCGGCGTATGCCGTCGGGCTGCTGGCGCCGAGGTTCGCCTGCGCCTGCATGAAGTGCAGTCCCGCGGTGTGGCGAAGCAGCGCCCAGACTCCGACCCACACCACGACCAGGGTCGCGATGCTGATCGCCGATGCGTACAGATACGTCCTCCCCGGGCGTCTCAGCTCGCCACCGACGTAGTACGAGTACAGAACGCCGTTGTAGTTGAGCACCATGAACGGGATGATCGCGATCATCGATGCGAGTGCCGTGCCATATACGACGCCGTTGGACTTACCCAGCGAGATCAGCGCCTGATACGCCCCCGGGTGGTGCGCGTAGCGTGCGAATGCAGCCACGAAGTCGCTGTGCGAGTGATCGGCCAGGAGCAGCGCGAGCACCAGGAACGCCAACAGCTGGACGCCGATCAGGCACAAGATGACCTGGGCCAGCCTCTTCAGCGAGAACAGGGAGGCGAGCGCCACGATCACCATCACCGCGATGCTGATCCCTGCGATCCATCCGTTCGTGGTCACGTCGTTGGCGGCGTTCGCAATCGATGAGCTGCTGAACGCCGACCCGAGCGCCGTCAGCATGAACGGCGTGTACGTTGCGGCGAAGTGAGCGTTCGCGGCGAGCACGTATGTGAACACGACCGCGATACCGATGCCCGCCACCGAGCCGACCACCGGCGAGACGATGCGCGATAGGAAGACGTACTCGCCCCCAGCGCGCGGGATCGCCTCCAGCAGGTGGCGGTAGGCGAACATCGCGACGGTCCAGATGAACGCCGCCGCCAGCAGCGGCAGGTACATCTCGGCCTTGCTGAAGGCGGTCAGCCCGGCGTTGAAGTTGATGAAGGTGTTGACCACCGCCACCGAGGCCAGCGAGATGCCGACGGCCGCCGGAACCCCCAGCTCTCGGACGAGACCAGACGCCTGGCGGGTGAAGAGCCCCCTCTCAGCCTGGGCAGCGTCTGAGGTCGGTACGGGTGCAGTGCTCATGCAGCTCCCTCCCCACGGACTGTGGAACGTTCCAACGGCAACCTACCATCGGCTTGTGCCGTTTGCAACCTTCGCACTGCGTGACTCACCGGGTCGGCGCAGCCGGGGGCTTGGCATGCGCTGGGCCAGCGGATAGCTTCCCTACGTGCGCGTTCTCGTGCTTGGAGCTGGGTTCGGTGGCCTCGAGCTGACCACCAAGCTGTCGGAGGAGTTCGGCGATGGCGTAGACATAGTCCTGATCGATCAGGGCGACGCATTCGTATTCGGCTTCTCGAAGCTCGATGTGATGTTCGGGCGTGCCGTTCCTGCTGGGGTCCGGCACCCTTACCGGGACGTTGTCAAGCCCGGAGTGACGTTCGTTCAGGCCACCGTGCGGTCGATAGATCCGGTCGCCAAGCGCGTCGAGACCGACGCTGGTCCGTTCGAGGGCGACATCCTGGTGGTCGCCCTCGGCGCCGATCTGGACCCGCCCGCCACGCCCGGGCTGCTGGAGGGAGGCCACGAGTTCTACACGGTGGGCGGCGCCTTCGAGGCGCGCGAGGTGCTGACTCGGTTCGAGGGTGGCCGTGTGATCATCGGGGTCCTCTCGACGCCGTTCAAGTGCCCGCCTGCCCCGAGCGAGACGGCGCTGCTACTGCACGAGAACCTCGTCCGGCGGGACCTCTGGGACCGTTCAGAGATCGCGCTCGTCATCGATTTCCCCCGGCCGATTCCCCCATCCCCCGACGCATCGGCGGTGCTGGTCGACGCGTTCGCCGAGCGGGGAATCGAATGGCACCCGCGGCGGGAGGTGTGCGAGCTCGATCCGTCGCGCAATGTGGCGATCCTCCGCGACGGCGGCGAGATGCCCTACGACCTATTCCTCGCGGTTCCCGTCCACCGGGCGCCGACCGTGGTCGTGGAGTCAGGGATGACGGTC
>CATPBV010000178.1 GCA_955652345.1 uncultured Solirubrobacteraceae bacterium
AGAACGCAGGGTGGCGAAGGCGGTTCACGACTGAGAGGTGAGCGGTGACGCGCTTAGTGCAGGTGACCATCGACGCGAAGGATCCGCACGGGCTCGCCAGGTGGTGGGCCGAGCTGCTCGGCTACAAGGTGGAGGACGGTCACGACTTCGTGGCAGAGCCTGCTCGCCGATGGCGTGATCACCGACGCCGACGTAGCGCGAGTGGATGGACGGCTCGGCTGGCGCCGCCGGCTGGTTTCGTCGGAGAGCGGCGCTCTTTTCAGCGATGGGCGCGCTCCGCATTGGGCGAGCCTAGCTCACTCCTCGCCGAGAGCCGTCACCGGGATTGGGCGTGCCACGCGGCAAGAACCTCCCGCTCTCGCACGGGGTCGAGCCCAGGCCGCGGAAGGTCCCCGCGTAGAGGGGGCGGTCCGTCCAGCCGCGACATCCACGCCCAGGTATCGGCCACGGTCTCGCTCACCGGCCGGCAGGACAGTCCCGCCGCGTGTGCGGGCTCAACATTCGCGGCGTGCATGCCGGCGTACTCGTGATCCGGCGGCAGCCAGATCGGCAGCTCCGTCCATGGCTCAATGCCAGAATCGACCACGAAATCCGGGGCAACCCACGTTAGCTGCGCGTCGTCACGTCCAGCGACCGTCAGGCATGCATCGAGGAGGGACTCCATCGTTGCGTGCCCGCGGCGGCTGACGACGTTGAATGGGCCGCTGTGCCCGTCCACCGAAGCGTCGAGCACGAAGCGCGCCAGGTCGCGGACATCCACGTACTGAAGCTCGAGCTGGGGCGGGCCAGGCGCGAGGATCTCCCCACCGGCCGCAAGTCGTGTCAGCCACCAGGGCAGCCGGCCGACGTTCTCGTGAGGGCCGAGGATCAGGCCCGCGCGCGCGATCAGCGCGCGATCGCCGAAAGCCTCGAGGACTGCCATCTCAGCGCCTCGTTTCAGCTCAGAGTATTCCCCGGTTCGCAGGTCGGGGGAAGCCTCCACGGTCGGCGAGAGCTCGGTGACGCCGAGCGGGGGCGGCGGCGCGTAGACCGATCCGCTCGAGATGAATATGTACCGCGCAGCGCGATCCACCAGGGCGCGGACGCTGTCGCGCACGGCCGTCGGGGCGCCGGACCACGTGTCGACGACGAGCTCCCACTCGCGCGTACGCAGCGGCGCGAGCGTAGCCGGATCGAGTCGGTCCCCGGCCACATGCGTCGCTCGAGGGCCTGGCGAACCGCTCAGGCCGCGGTTCAATGCGGAAACCTCCCAGCCGCGCGAGAGGCCCTCCTCGACGAGCGCGCGGCCGGCGAACCCGGTGCCACCGAGGACGAGCATCGCAACGGCCATCGGGCCACGATAGCGCAACTCCACGGTTGCACGTGCAGCGGTGGCTAGGCCTCTTGCACCGTACTGAGCGGGACCCAGCCCTCGCGGCCCGTCTCCGAGCGGCACCAGAGCCAGCCGCTGTCTCGGTCCTCGCGAACGACCTCGAGCGACTCGCCCGCAGAAGTCGACAGCTCGGTCGTGTCGTAGGGCATCTCGACCACGACGTGCCCTGAGTCTCCGGAGAGATGGCGGGCCGGAACCCAGCCGCTGCCCAACGCAGCCTTCACGAACACGAACTCCGGCCACTGCGGGTCTCGTTCGCCAACGACCCCGACTTCATCGCCGACATCGAGCCGAAGTGCAGGACGCTCTGGAATCTCGTGATGCGTGTGCGCGACGACCCGCGTCACGGCCAATCGGATCTCACATCGCCCGCCACCCGCTCGACCCCAGGGATGCGTCTGGATTGCGATCCGCCACGCACGGGACACACACAGTGGGCCGGTGGCGGCGGGATGCTTCCAGGGCGCCGATCGCGGCGCCAGCGAAGAGCTCGGCGGTGCGAGTGGCCCAGCGGATCCCCGATCGGGGCGTCGGCGTCGCGAGGGGGATCCTGGCAGTCCGACGGATCGCCCAGGAGGTCGTCGGCGAGCTCCATGCATACGCGCAACAGGTTCGTAGCCGACTGGAACATATGTTCGAGAATGTATTGGGGGCCTCGGACGGAAGGACATGCGTGAGCGCGGCCTCAGAAGACAGGGTCCCGCTCAGGCCGACGCGCGCGCCCGAAGCAGCTCGAGCTCGCGGCCGATCCGCGCGATCACGCCATCGGTGAACTCGGTGGTGCCCGCGTGACCGCCGAGATCCGGCGTCTTGACTCCGGCGGCCACGGTGGACACCGCAGCGCGGTAGATCGCCTCGGACGCCGCCTCGACGGCGCCTCCGTACCGGGCCGCGGCGTGCCGCAGGACGGCAGCACACGCGAGGATCATCGCCAGCGGATTGGCGAGATCGCGGCGCTGGAGCGCCGGAGCGGTGCCGTGTGGGGCTTCGGCCATCGCAACGGTCGTCCGGTAGTCGTCGTCGAAGGCGAGCAGTACCGACTCTGCGGCCGCGATCGAGCCGAACATCGGCAGGACCAGGTCGGACAGGCAGTCGCCGTCGCGATTCAGAGCGGGAATCACGAGCGGGGTCTCCGCCGGACCAGACACCAGGCCCGCATAGGTGGCGTCGATCAGCACCGGCTGGTATGAGACCTCGGGATGACGGCCAGCGGCCGCGTCGAGCTCCTCCTTGAGCATTCCCTCGTACACAGGTGAGACAGTCCACTTGGGGCCGCCGTAGACCCGCGCGCCGATGTCGGTGGCGGCACGGAAGGAGTACTCCGCGACAGCCCGGCAAACCGAGCGCGTGATCCTCTCGGTGCGAAACGCGACCTCCTCGAGGGACCCGGCGGCGCCCTCGCGCCACTCATCCGCGCCGTAGGCATCCCCAACGGCCATTCGCACGATCGAGATCGGGTGGTGGAGACCCGCGATTGGATGTATGCCCGGAAGCCGCCGGCCGGTGCGGACGATCACCTTCCCGTCGACCTGTTCGCGGATGATCCGGTTCGGGGAGCCGACGTCGTCCGCTCCCTCGGGCGTGATCGTGGCGGCCTTCAAGCCGAGCCCGGCCCTCCGCATCGCCTCGGCGGCCTCGAGCACCACCCGGTTCGAGGTCGAGCGACGGCGTTCGAGCGAGAGGTCGAACCGCTGGAGCTCGATGTCGACGCCAAGCAACGCAGGGTCGAGGACGCGGAGCGCTTGCTCGAGCAGCTCCTGCCCGGTCTGGTCCCCCTCGAGCACCACGATCGTGAGAGGTGCGGGCTGAGTGGATGCGGTCATACCGATCCGGTCAGCGCTTGGCCGCTCGCGTGTGTTCCCGACATCTCCGGGACGTTAGCCGCGGCACGTCGATCCCGGAACGTGCGGGATCCCGTGAGTCGGATAGCGCCATTTTTTGGGCTTTCATACGTATCTTTCCCTAGAGGCGTGATGGCCTTCAGAGAGTCACGATGACCGGCGTACAGAGGTCTACTGAGCCATGATGCGCGATCAGGTTCGGGCCGGCCCAGGTTCGGGCCAGGTGGAGGCGCTCGACGACGAGGGTACGACACTCCTGCGCGCGCTCAGACCGCGCGGGCCCGTGCACCTCGCGCTCAACACGAGGTCGGCACCCGAGGCCACGATCATCGAGGTCGCCGGAGAGCTCGACGTGCTCACCGCATCGAAGCTCGGAGCCGCGATCGACCACGTCGTCCGCAGGCACGACGGCGAGGTCATCCTGGACCTGCGTGAGACCAGCTTCGTCGACTCAGCCGGGCTTCACGTGCTGCTCACCGCCCAGCGGCGCCTCTCGCGCCAGCAACGCGCTCTGACCGTCGTCTGTGATCCCGGCCCGGTCGAGCGCGCGATCGCCCGCGCCAGGCTGCTCGACGCGCTCGGTGTCGTCAGCTTCCTGGAACACGGGGCGGTCCAGACGCCAGGCGCCTAGGGCCGGCCAGCCGCGGCGCCCATCAGCTGCTCGCGCTGCTCGGTCAGCGCCGAGATGACCGTCTGGAGGTGCTCGTCGAAGTCGACGCCTAGCTCCTCGGCGCCGTGGGCAAGCTCCTCGCGGTTCACGGCCGCGGCGAAGCTCGGCTGTCGAAGCTTCTTCTTCACCGACTTGGGCGTCATCCCCACAAGCCCCTCCGGGCGCACGTAGGCGCACGCGAGAATGAAGCCGCAGAGCTCGTCGACCGCGTACAGCGTCTTCTCCATCGCCGACTCGCGGGGAACCCCCATGAAGTCGGCGTGGGAAGCGACCCCACGGACGAGCTCCTCGGGATAGCCACGTTCACGCAGCTCCAGGACAGCGTGCCGTGGATGGCCGTCCTCGAGGTTCGGATAGCGCTCGTAGTCGAGGTCGTGCAGGAGTCCGGTCAGCCCCCACAGCTCGACATCGCCGCCGAAGCGGGGCGCGTAGGCGCGCATCGCCGCCTCGACGGCGAGCATGTGCCTCCGCAGCGACTCTGACTGGGTCCATTCGCAAAGCAGGTCCCACGCCTGATCCCGCGAAATCTCGGATTCCATGGCCGTTAACGTAGCTGAGAGCTCAGAGACCCCCGCGGCGCCCGCGAGCCCGCCACCGGCTACCCTCCGGCAACCCCCGCTCGAGCCGGTACCCTGGCGGGGCGCTGCTATGCAGAAGTTCGTGATCGAAGGCGGCGTGCCCCTGTCTGGCACGATCGTCCCCGCGGGGAACAAGAACGGGGCACTCCCGATCCTTGCTGCCTGCCTGCTCACCGAAGACGAGGTGATCCTCCGCAACGTCCCGCGGATCCGTGACGTGGAGGCGATGACGCTCCTGCTCGAAGACCTTGGAGCCCGAGTGGAGTGGCTCGGCCCCGGCGCGGTGTCCGTGAACGCCTCTGGCGTCGACCACCACGAGGTCAACCGCGAGCTGGCGGAACAGATCCGTGCCTCGTTCCTACTGGCGGGGCCGCTGCTCGCCCGCTTCGGCCGCGCAGTGATGCCGCCTCCGGGAGGCGACGTGATCGGGCGCCGGCGTCTCGATCCTCACCTGGATGCTTTTCGGACGCTCGGCGCCTCCGTCAAGCACGGCTGCGACATCACGCTCGAGGCGCCGCTCGGCCTGAGGCCATGCGACTTCCTGATGGACGAGCCCTCGGTGATGGCCACCGAGAACGCCCTTCTGGCAGCAGCGCTCACACGCGGTCCGACCGTGATCCGCAACGCGGCCTCCGAGCCACACGTCCAAGACCTGGCCCGGATGCTCGAGCAGATGGGAGCCGCAATCGACGGGATCGGCTCGAACGTGATGACGGTCCACGGCACTGCCGCGCTCCGCGGCTGCACGCACACGATCGCTCCCGACCACATCGAGATCGGCTCGTTCATGGCGCTCGCGGGCGTGACCGGCGGCGAGCTCGTGGTCAAGGACACCAGGCCCGAGGATCTGCGCATGATCCGCATGGTGTTCGACCGCCTGGGCCTGCGAAGCGAGCTCCGCGGCTCAGAGGTGATCGTTCCCGGCAACCAGAAGCTGGTGATCCGGAACGACGCCGGCGACTACATGCCGAAGGTCGAGGATGGTCCGTGGCCGTCGTTTCCCGCCGACCTCACGAGCATCGCAGTGGCGCTTGCGACCCAGGCCGAGGGGTCGGTGATCATCCACGAGAAGATGTTCGAGAACCGCCTGTTCTTCACCGACAAGCTGCAGCTGATGGGGGCGGCGATCACCATCTGCGACCCGCATCGGGCGATCGTGGTCGGTCCGCGGCGGTTGCGCGGCCAGCGCGTCGACTCGCCCGACATCCGCGCGGGTATGGCGATGCTGATCGCGGCGCTGTGCGCCGACGGAGCCACGGAGATCGGCAACGTCAGCCAGATCGATCGGGGCTACGAGCGGATCGACGAGCGCCTGCGCGAGCTCGGAGCACGAATCACGCGCGTCGATGACGTACCCGCGCCGGTCTGAGCCTCACGCGGGCACACAGGCCATGGTCGTAGATCGCATCCCGAGCGGAACGCGCGACGTGCTGCCCGACGAGATGCGGGAGCTGCGCGCGATGACCGATCGGATCAGGGCGGTGTTCGACCGCGCCGGATATGGCGAGGTCTACACCCCCGCGCTCGAGTACGAGCGAACCTTCGCCTCTGACCGCGCGGGGCGCGGCTGGCTGGCGACGCCGCCCGCCTATCGGGTGTTCGACGAGCAGGGCAACGTGCTGGTGCTGCGTTCGGACATGACGATCCCGATCGCGCGGCTTGTGGCGAACCGCTATCAGCACTCGGAGCTGCCCTTGCGCTTCAGCTATCTGGCACATGCCTACCGATCGGTCCGTCCGCAGCGCGGTCAGTCGAGGGAGTTCCTACAGGCGGGGGTCGAGCTGATCGGATCGCCGTCTCCCGAGGGAACCGCCGAGGTGCTCGGCGTGCTGTGTGCCGCGCTCGACTCGGCGGGTCTTCAGAGCTATCGCGTCGGACTCGGGGACGCTGCCCTGTACCCGAGCCTCTTGGAGCAGCTCGGGATCGGCGAGGAGATCCGCGAGCGGATCCTGCGCGAGCTGGTGGACGGGGATTTCGTGGGGGTGGAGCGCGAGGTCGCCGCACTGTCACTCGCAGGCGACGATGCCGAGCTGCTGCTCCGCGTGCCCCAGACGCGCGGGGGCCCCGAGGTGCTGGAAGGGCTTGCCGGTCCACTCCACGACGCGGGCAGCGGAATGCGGACCGTTCACGCGATGCTGGCGCGGGAGGTGGCAGCGCGGATCATCTTTGACCTTGGCCTGGTCCGAAGCCTCGGGTACTACACCGGAGCCGTGTTTCAGGTCTACGACCCCGCTCACGGCCTGCCGATCGGGAGCGGCGGCCGCTACGACGAGCTCCTCGGCCTGTTCGGGCGTCCGCTCCCGGCGGTCGGGTTCGCGCTGAATGTCGAGCGGCTGCACATTGCGCTGACCGGCGAGGAGCGCGGCCGACCTCGCGCACAGACATGAGCGACCTGCGGATCGCGGTACCGCGCGGTGCCCTGTTCGACGAAACGCTGACGCTCCTGAGCCGTCTCGACATCGACGTCGCGGAGGTCCGCACGAACGACCGCAAGCTGCTGTTCGAGGACGCCGGGCTCGTGACGATGCGCCCGTCGGACGTCCCTACGTACGTCGAGTCCGGTGTCGCCGACATCGGCATCACAGGCAAGGACGTGCTGATGGAGCAATCAGAGCGCGAGGTCTACGAGCTCATCGACCTGGGCTACGGGCGGTGCAGGATGGTGCTCGCCACCGCCGCCGGAGAGGACCGAGCCGCCGAGACGCTCAGGCGCCTTGGGGTGGTCCGGATCGCGACCAAGTACCCGCGAGTCGCCGCACGCCACTTCGAGCAGACCGGCCGCCAGGCCGAGATCGTCGAGGTGAGGGGATCGGTCGAGCTGGCGCCGATCACGGGGCTCGCGGAGGGCATCGTCGACCTCACGGCGACGGGAACGACGCTGCGTGAGAATGGGCTCGTCGTGCGCGAGGAGATCGCCGAGTGCACGGCTCGCCTGATCGCAAATCCCGTCTCGCACAAGCTCAAGGCCGCCGCGATCGACGCCCTGCTGGAACGCCTCAAGTGAGGGGCGAGCGGATCGCGGCCGATGAGGATCCGGCCACCCTCGCCGCGCGGATCCGTGCGCTCGTCCCGCACTCGTGGTCGGTAAGCGAAGCCGTCGCCGAGATCATCGCCCAGGTCCGCTCGCACGGCGACGCGGCGGTCCGCGAGTACACACGCCGGTTCGACACAAATGGTGCCGAGCCAGGACCGATCGCCGTGCCCAACGCCGAGGTCGACGCGGCCGCACGGCGGCTTGACCCGAAAGTACGGGCGGGCCTCGAGCGGGCGATCGCGAACGTCCGTGCGGTTGCCGAGGCGGGTCTTATGCACGAGCGCACGGTCGAGCTCGAAGGTCATCGGGTGCTGCTGCGAGACGCGGCGGTCCGCCGTGCGGGGATCTATGTGCCCGGTGGCCGCGCGCCATACCCGAGCACGGTCGTGATGGGTGTCGTGACCGCCCGGGTGGCCGGCGTGAGCGAGGTGGTCGTGTGCGCGCCTCCGGGCGCTGGAGGGCGCCTCGACTCAACTCTGCTGGCCGCGTGCCGGCTGACCGGCGCATCCTCGGTCTTCTGCATGGGTGGCGCGCAGGCGGTTGCGGCGCTCGCATACGGCACCGAAACCGTGCCCGCCGTCGACGTGCTCGTGGGCCCCGGGAACCTGTACGTGCAGGAGGCCAAGCGCCAGGTGTTCGGGCAGGTCGGTATCGACGGCTTCGCCGGACCCACCGACCTGATGGTGATCGCTTCCTCAGGAGCTGAGGCCGAGCTGGTGGCGCTTGACATGCTCGCCCAGGCAGAACACGGCCCGGGAACGCTGGTGGTGCTCGTCAGCGGGGAGCCCGGGGTGCTGGACGAGGTCGAGGCTGCAGTGAGCTCCGCTCAGGACACCGGGGCGATCGCGGCGCTGATCGCGCTCGACAGCTACGACCGCGCGCTCGAGCTGGCGGAGGAGTTTGCGCCCGAGCATCTGCAGCTGATGGGCGCCGAGGCGGAGGCGCTCGCCACGCGAGTCAGCCGGGCGGGCTGCCTGTTCGTCGGCTGCGCGGCCACAAGTGCCTTCGGCGACTACATCGCAGGCTCCAACCACGTCCTGCCGACCGGTGGGGCCGCACGCTTCGCCTCGGGGCTAGCGCCATCGCACTTCCGCCGGCGCTTCAGCGAAGTGCGCGTCGATGGGGCGGCCGTGGAGCTTGCGGGGCTTGCCGCACCGGTGGCCCGAGCCGAGGGCTTCGAGCTCCACGCCCGGTCGATGGAGGCGCGCATTCGCGACAATGGCGCGGGATGACGCGCGCCGCCGAGATCAAGCGAAGGACCGCCGAGACCGAC